>MHBF01000198.1:54653-79858 GCA_001803225.1 Lentisphaerae bacterium GWF2_44_16
TGCTTTCATGGTGCGCTTTGCTCATGCCGTCAAACATTGAACATCCAGCCGCAAAGAGAACTACCGTGAGTATTACGGACGCGAAACCAATTAACTTCTTCATTGAAATTCCCCTCCTTATTATTTGTTTATAACTATGAATATATCACTGTTGTTAATTTCAGAAAATATTTTTCTGAAAAAAAACTTAAAAATCTATATTTTCTGAAGCGGAAAAGTAGTCATGGCGCTTTTGACGGAATATAATATGGCGCGTTCCTCTTCCTGTACAATTACAACTGACTGGAAAAGTTTTATGAGCATTTATATGGGGATTGATGCCAGCACTCAGGGCGTTAAAGCTGTCCTGATTGATGCGAAAGCCGGAGATATAATCTTTACCGAAAGCATAAATTTCGGCTCCGATCTGCCTGAATATAAAAGTCCCAACGGCTTTATTGAAGGCAATGAACCGCTGGTGAAACATGCCAACCCCCTCATGTGGATTGACGGTCTGGAGCTTTTAATGGAGAGACTTCAGAAAAAGGGAGCGCCGCTTTCCAGGGTGCTTGCCCTCAGCGGTTCAGGTCAGCAGCACGGCTCGGTATATCTTAAAAGCAGCTTTCCTGATGTATTGCGCAAGCTTTCGCCTGAAAAGAAAATAGCCGGACAGATTTCCGGGACACTTTCAAGAAAAACTTCGCCTATATGGATGGACAGTTCAACCGGCAGGGAGTGCGATGAAATAAAATCCGCGATAGGCAAAAGGCTCCAGAATGATACCGGCTCTCCGGCAACTGAAAGGTTTACGGGGCCTCAGATAAGAAAGTTCTGGAAGAACGAAAAAGAGCGATATGACGAAACGGCGGCAATTCATCTGGTCAGTTCATTCCTGGCTTCACTTCTCTGTGGTGAAAATTCGCCTGTTGATTTCGGGGACGGTGCCGGAATGAACCTTTTAAATCTGAAAACCCTGAAATGGGACAGTGAAATAGTCGAAGCCACCGCTCCGGGGCTTTTGAGAAAACTGCCTCCGCCTGTCGCGTCCTGTGTAAGGGCAGGGAACTTGAGCCCTTATTTTTCAAAGTATGGTTTCAAGGCAGGAATACCGGTGACAGTATGGTCTGGTGATAACCCCAACAGCCTTATCGGTACAGGTGCGGCGGAAGCGGGTATTGCTGTTGTCAGCCTCGGCACAAGTGATACCTTTTTCGCGGCAATGCCTGAGGCGGCAGTTGATCCTGATGGTTACGGGCATGTCTTCGGAAATCCGGCAGGAGGCTTTATGAGCCTGATATGTTTTAAAAACGGTTCCCTGGCAAGGGAAAATGTCAGAGCGGAATACGGCCTCGAATGGAAGGATGTTGAAGATATACTGAAAAATAAGTCCATTCCGGGGAATGGGGGCAATATGATGTTGCCTTATTTTACAAGCGAAATAACTCCTCTGGTACTGAAACCGGGGCCGCGCTTCAAAGGAAAGGAAATCGAGAAATCTCACCCGGAAGCCGGGGTGAAAATAAGGGCTGTTATGGAAGGACAGGCTTTGAGCATGAGATTGCATTCACAGTGGATAGGCGGCGGCTTTTCAGCGTTGAGAGTAACGGGCGGCGCTTCCAGAAGCAATGAATTCTGCCGGATACTCGCGAACGTATTTCAGGCGCGGATAGAAAAGATATCTTCCGCCGATTCGGCCGCTCTGGGCGCCGCAATGCGGGCGGCGAACGCCGAAGGAGGCTATTCCTGGAAAAAACTCTCCGCCGCTTTTTCCGTTGCCGTCGAAAGAATTAATCCGGACTGTTCAGCAAAAGACATCTATGACAGAATGCTTTCTGATTTCACGGCTTTTGAAAAATAAAAAGCAAAACAGGAACGTTGTTCAGCCTGAAATATGCTTCCTTTAAGTTCTAAAAAGTTAAAATTTTTAATAAATGGGTAGAAGATACACAATAAGAAATTAGATTAAGCGGAATCTGAACAGATGTCATAAGGAGAAAATGAGAAGGTTTTTTATACAGGAACAACAGCAGAAGCTTGATTTGGATGGGCCGGGGGATCCTAATTCCCTTAATTATGCCATAGGTGTTTTCATTACGGCATCCATGATAATTCTTTTTGGTCTGACAATGCTTTATTCGACATCTTCCGGGATGGCGGGTTCTACATATTTCGTGAAGCAGCTGATGTGGGCAGGGGTGGGCCTTGTGTGCGGAATGGGTATTTTCATAGTCGGCTATAAGAAGCTCTCGGAATACAGTATGATTTTTATAGCCATCTCAGCAGTATTGCTGCTTATAGCGGACTTTTGTTTTCCGCCTATAAACGGTGCGTATCGCTGGATAAAGCTTCCGGGCATAGGGAATATCCAGCCATCGGAGTTCGCGAAGCTGGCGGTCTGCGTCTTCCTCGCCAAATACTGCGCAGAGAAAATGCGTTATCTTAATAAGTTATCTGTTTTTAAAGGAATAGTTCCGGCTGTCCTGGTCACGGGGGTCGTGATGCTGCTGATTTTGAAGGGTAAAGATCTGGGAACTACTTCACTGATAGCGATGGTTTCATTTCTGATATTTTTTGCCGCGGGAGTGCGTCTGGCGTTCATACTGCTGCCATTGCTGATAGTGATTCCGTCGGGCATAATTTTCATCAAGCATTTTGACCCCATGCGATGGTCGCGCATGACAACATTCATGAATCCCGAACTCTATCAGAAAGATGACGGTTATCAGCTTTGGAATTCCATGCTGGCGCTTGGTTCCGGGTATTGGCAAGGCATGGGGTTCATGGAAAGCCGGATGAAAGCGCAGTATCTGCCGGAGGCGCACACGGATTTTATTCTGGCGATAGTAGGGGAGGAACTGGGCTTTATATGCCTGGCGCTGATAATTGTGGCGTACCTGGTATTTACGTTTTTCGGTATAAAAATAAGTCTCGGGTCAAACAATAAGCAGGGAATGCTGCTTGGCTTCGGGATAACCTCAATAATAGCTTTGCAGGCGATGATAAACATAGGCGTTGTGTCGGGAGGGTTTCCGACTAAGGGAATGCCGGCACCTTTTATAAGTTACGGAGGAAGTAATCTGGTGATGTGCCTTATGGGGGTGGGCTTGCTGGTCAGCATTGCGCTGGAAACGTCGTATCCGGGTTTGAACAAGGAAATAATAGCTGAAGCGAAATCTAAACTTATGAAGCTTTTATCTTACCTCAAATAGAAAGTTTCCGCAGGAAAATTTATGAAATCGACAGATAAGAAAAAGGAAGTTTCAAGACTTGTAATAAGTTGTGGAGGCACGGGAGGACATTTCTATCCGGGCCTGACCATAGCGCGGACTTTTAAGGAGCAGGGCGGCAAGGTGATGCTGCTCCTGAGCGGAAAACATGCGGAGTCGCAGGCTGAGACTGCCGGAAAATTCGGTATTCCCTCCGCTGTGGTGCCGCTGTCTGTCAGATCTTCAAACATTTTCAGGATATTGTTATTTCTTAAGAACCTTGCGCAGGGCACCGTCAAAGCCCGCATAGCAATGAAGAATTTCAGACCGGATGCCATTCTCACAATGGGCAGTTTTACTTCAATCCCGGCGGCCCTTGCCGGGATGAGCCTCAAAGTGCCGCTTTTCATTCATGAAGGAAACGCGCGGCTCGGCAGGGCAAACCAGTATCTCAGCCGTTACGCCAGGCAGATGGCTTTGTCTTTTCCTCTGGCGAATCCGCAAAAATGCAAATGCCTTTCGACTGTTACGGGTATGCCGGTAAGGCCGGAACTGCTCAGGGACAGGCCGGAAAGAAAGGAAGCGCTTTTCCTCATCAACAGCAGATATGGAACTGATTTGAAAAACGAATTGCCTCTTCTGCTGATTTTCGGAGGAAGCCAGGGGGCGGCTGTATTCAATAACACTGTTCCCGAAGCCTTGTTGAAACAGGAGGAATACAATTTTCAGGTTATCCATTTGACGGGGGCCGGACATATTGAAAAGGTGAAGAAGGTATATGAAAACGCGGGCTTTCCCAGACTTGTCATTGAAAAATCAGAGGACATGGGGCTCTTTTACGCGGCCTCAGATATGGTGTTGAGCAGGGCAGGGGGGAGCACAATTTCGGAGCTTGCTGTTTTCGGCAGGTACGCTGTGCTGGTGCCGTATCCATACGCGGCCGACAGGCATCAGGACGATAATGCCGCTTACCATGCTGAAACAGGCGGCGCTCAGGTGCTTGCCAACGAAGAATGCACGGTCGAAGCGCTTTCCGTAATCATAAAGGATTGGCGGCTTCATTCCGAAAAATATCTTGAGAAAGGCGTTGCGGCGAGCATAAACGCCAGGCCCGAAGCTTCAGAAGCAATACTCCGGCTTATTGGCGATTCGCTTTGATATGACACCAATCCCGAGCATGACGCTAAACAATATAAGCCTTTCTTTATTGATTATTTTATTCTTTTTCCATTAGTAAATTACGCATATCAATATTATTTTAAGAGATGGCGGTGACAGTAGGCAGTCGCTCCGTATATGAATGCGATATCATATTTGTCGTATTTATACACGGGGAGGAAAGTCCGGACTCCGCAGGGCAGAGAGTCCTCCTTATGGAGGATACCGCGGACTATATTCCGCGGGAAGGAAAGCGCCACAGAAAACAAACCGTCATCATACCGCAAGGCAGGATGATAAGGGTGAAAAGGCGAGGTAAGAGCTCACCGGATGACCGTGCAAGCGGCATCGCAGGGCAAGCCCCTCTCGGAGCAAGACCAAATAGAGGACAATGCCGCGGCCCGCGGCGCTTGAGTCCCGGGTACTGGTCGCAAAGACAGATGATTGCCATCCCGTTTGCGCGGGAGACAGAATCCGGCTTATTCTGTCGCTGCCATACTTATTAAGAAAAAAGATTTTTTTTGAAAGGAAGATTTCTGATGAGCATTGAGAATATCAGCGCGGCAATAAGAAACATACCGGATTTTCCCAAGCCAGGTATTTTATTCAAAGACATTACGCCATTGCTTCAGGATAAAGATCTTTTTGCGGAAACAATAGATCTGCTGGCATCTCACTACCATGACAATAAACCCGACTATATCGTATCAGTGGAATCCCGCGGCTTCATATTTGGAGCGGCATTGGCATATAAACTCAGATGCGGGCTGGTGCCTGTCAGGAAAAAGGGCAAGCTCCCCTTTAAAACCATAGAGGAAAGTTATCAGCTCGAATACGGTGAGGCTGTTATAGAAGTGCATGAGGACGCGCTGGACAAGGGCAGTAAGGTAATCATAATAGATGATCTTCTGGCTACTGGCGGGACAGCGGCGGCAACGGTCAAGCTTCTGAAGAAGCTCAATGCCGATATTCTCGGCATAGAGTTTGTCATAGAACTGGCGGCATTGGGAGGGCGTTCCCTACTGAAACCATATAAGATTAATACTCTTATTACGGTAAATTAGTACAGGATTACTAGCACTTTCAAGTTAGAGAATTAAATTATAAACAAACGAATCTGTTAAGGTCTTTCTTATAATGAAATATGCTATAATAAGCGATATACACGCGAACGCTGACGCACTTGGCAAAGTCTTGCAGAAGTGCAGGGAACTGGAAGTTGATAAGTATATTTGTCTCGGAGATATAGTCGGATATAATGCGGAGCCCGAGCAGTGCCTCCAGACGATTAGAGACCTTAACCCGCTGGGGGTTGTAAAAGGCAATCATGACGAATATGCTTCCAATGATGACGAGACGATGGAGGGCTTTAATCCCCATGCCAAACAGGCTGTACTTTGGACAAAATCACAGCTGAAAGAGGAAGAGCGCAGCTGGCTTGCCGGCCTCCCGATGAGACTGACTATCAAAAATACGAATATAACAATTGTACACGCCACTTTAGACTCCCCTGAATCCTGGGGGTATATCTTTGACACTCACCACGCGGCGGACAACTTTTCCTATCAGTTTACACAGCTCTGCTTTTGCGGGCATTCGCATGTGCCTATAGCTTTCTGTAAAAAACCTATAGCTCTTCAGGACGAAAACCCGATAACCGAATACACCGAATGGGCATATAAAAAAGATGAGGGGCTTGTGCCTAAAAATGTTACTGAAGAAGATTCCATATCGCTGAGCATACAGCCGGGTTTCAAGTACCTTATCAATGTGGGAAGCGTAGGGCAACCGAGAAACCGGGACCCTCGAGCGTCTTTCGCGATTTACAATGTTGAGGAAAAACTTATAGTCCGTTATCGTCTGCCATATGATATAGCCTCGGCACAGGCCAAAATAAAAGCTGTCGGGTTGCCTGAGCGTCTTGCTGCCCGCCTTGAGCGCGGAAATTAGAGCCGCTCTGTCTGAAAAATAAATTGTTATAAGGTATGCCCGGGTGTGCCGGACAAACAAAAAACTGCCAATGCCCATGAATAAAATTATTTCATTTGATGGAAATAAAGATTTGAGGATATTGATAATAAAACCCAGCAGTTTAGGTGATATCCTTCATACGTTTCCCGCAGTTTCGGTAATTGCCGAACGCTATCCGGAGGCGCGAATAGACTGGCTTGTAAATCCGGCCTTCGCTTCTATTTTGAAATATCATCCTGATGTTGAAAATGTAATCCATTTCCCCCGAGGGGAGCTTGCCGCGGCAAAGACTTTTTTCCCGGCTTTTTTCTCTCTCTGTTCAAAATTGCGTAAAAATAAATATGATATCGTGATTGATTTTCAAGGTTTGTTCAGAAGCTCTTTTTTTGCGGCTGTTTCCGGTGCCGCTGTACGTGCCGGTTTTGCGGAGCCGCGAGAGAAATTCTCCAGATTTTTTTATAATTTCAAAATGGAACTTCCAGACAGTCATATTCATGCAATAGAGAAAAACGTTTTTCTCGCATGCGCGCTGACTGGTCTTCCTTTCATGGTACCTGAAACAGCGCTTGCGGTCAATGAAAAATGCAGGCGCTCACTTTCTGACATCATGCGCGGGACAAATATAGAAGATAGTGATATCTGTGTCGGAATAGCCCCCGGCGCGAGATGGGAAAGCAAACGTTGGCCGCCTGAATTCTTCGCTGAAATAATCAGGCAGAGCTCCGCAAAATTTCCTTCAGTAAAGTTTCTGCTGATAGGTTCTGGAGAAGATCGTGAAACGGCCGAAAAAATATTGAAACTATGCGGATGTGGAAAAGAACAGGTCATTTCTCTGGCCGGCAGGACAGGTATTTGTGAACTTACGGAGCTTCTCCGGCGCTGTTCAGTCATCCTTACAAATGACAGCGGGCCTATGCATATAGCTGCCGCGTTGCATGTGCCGGTGCTTGCTCTTTTCGGGCCTACCGCTCCGGAGAAGACAGGACCGTACTGGCGGGAACATCGTATTTTTCAAGCAGAAACTGATTGCATTAAGTGCATGAAAAGGTATTGTTCTGCCGGACGTGTTTATGATTGCCATGATAAAATAAAGGCATCTGAACTATCAGAATGTATAGGTGAATTTTTAACAAAAGGAATGAAATATGAGCAAATTTAAAGTATCTCTTCTTTTCTTGACGGTATTTTTTGCGGTCTTGCTGTCTTTTTCCTTTACGTCCAACGCGCAAGTTGCCATTACGATTGACCTGAATCACAAAAGCTATATGAAATATGAAGCAATCTATGCCGAGGTATCTCTCCGGAATTACAGCGGACACGCCCTGGCGTTCGGAGAAAATCCCAATCTGCATGGAAAATTGTATTTTGAGATATTCACTCAGGGTGGTGAACTTGTGCAGATGGCGAGCAAGGAATATCCTTCGCTGAAAGGGATCGTCATAGCGCCAGGGGTCTCCAGAAAGGTTACTATTCCTGTCTCTAAATACTATAAAAGCTTTCCTGTCGGAAAATACAGAATAATCGCTTATGTTGAACACGCTCAATTTACCAACGCATATCAATCCAACACTGTTACCTTTACCGTTTCCGATGGTATAACTGTATGGAAAAGCTCCGCCGGTGTGCCCGATACTTTGGAAAAAAAAGATACCAGAAATATAAAGGCACGGAACTATAAAATCATTTCCCTTTATGACGGCTCGCACAAAATATTCTATCTTGTAATTGATGATGACACCAATGTGCATGCGGTAAAAAGGATAGGCTATGAAATGGGGAGCGCCATTCCCGCCTGTGAGATTGATTACCTCAGCAGGCTGCATATAATGCTTCAGCTCAGCCCCAAAATATTTGTATATATGCTTTACGATATAAACGGTAAATTGGACGACAAGGCTGTTTATAAGAAAATAGGGGAAGAGCCTATACTGGTGAGAAATCCCGATACCGGCGAGGTTCTGGTCGCGGGAGGCGAAAAGGCCAGAAAGGATTTTGATTACAAGGAAGACGCCGAGATACCTTTCAAAGAATAGATTTCAAAGGAGGACAATCATGCTTGATCCCGTAAGATGGATAAACTCAGAAGGCAAAATACTGGATGCCTGCGAGGACAATGTGAAACTGCTTCCGGGCAAACTTCGCCTTATTGACCAGACCAAACTTCCGGAAACACTGCTCTACATGGAAACCGATGACCTTGAAGAAATATTCGATGCCATCAAAAGGCTTGTGGTCAGGGGCGCTCCTGCCATAGGATGCGCGGCGGCGTTGGGGCTTGCGGCTGTTTCTCAGAATATAACGACGGCATCCCGTGGAGATTTCATAAAAAAGATGAAAAAAAATTCCACCCGTCTTGCAGAGTCCAGACCTACTGCTGTTAATCTTTTCTGGGCATTGGAGCGCTGTGTAAGCAAAGTCGAAAATTCAAAAATTTCAGATGTTTGCGAGTTGAAGCTTTGTCTTCTCAGAGAGGCTCTCTCCATCCTGGAGGAAGATATAAAGATGTGCCGTTCCATAGGCGAACATGGAAGCAGGCTTCTGAAAGACGGTATGGGCATACTCACCCATTGTAACGCGGGCGCTCTTGCCACCGGGGACTATGGCACTGCTCTTTCGCCTGTGTATGTGGCTCATTCGCGCGGGGTG
The DNA here is from genome assembly GCA_001803225.1 of Lentisphaerae bacterium GWF2_44_16. Lineage (GTDB taxonomy): Bacteria > Verrucomicrobiota > Lentisphaeria > Victivallales > GWF2-45-14 > GWF2-44-16. The sequence continues at coordinate 63,614 of MHBF01000198.1, forward strand.
AAATTAAAAGTTTATTCCGATGAGACCCGGCCGCTTCTGCAGGGTTCGCGCCTTACGGCATGGGAACTCGGAAAAGCCGGGGTTGATGTAGTTACTATCTGTGATAATATGGCCGCGCAGGTAATGAAGGAAGGGCTCGTTAACATTGTTATAGTCGGGGCCGACAGGGTTGCCGCAAACGGGGACGCCGCGAACAAAATAGGGACCTACGGTGTCGCGATATTGGCAAAATATCACAAAATACCGTTCTATGTGGCAATCCCTTACTCTACTATTGATCTTGCGATTCCTGATGGTTCCAAGATACCTATTGAACAGAGGGACGGCGATGAGATAAGGCGTGGTTTCGGCAGGCAGACGGCTCCCCCTGATGTGAAGGTTTACAACCCGGCTTTTGATGTTACGCCTAATAGCCTGATCTCCGGAATAATAACAGAGAAGGGCATTTTAAGGCCCCCGTACCATGAGAAAATCATGGAAATATTCAGAAAGGCATGAAATTATTATCTTTCTCGTGCGTTTCCGGCAGAGTTGAAAAAACTCGGCTGAGGATTTAGATTAATGTCATCGGCTGGAGCATCTCAGGTGCTCCGGTCAAATTTAAGAAAGTGAGGTTTTATTATGCGCGTTCTGTTTTTATTTTCCATGGTGCTGGCAATCTCGTTTTTAACAGCCTGTGAAACGGGCGTTTATTCTGAGCGCACTATAAAATACCCTTACCATGCCAGTCCTGAAAAGGAAAAAAATATAATCGAAAACGCAAAGAAAATTCTCAACGGAATGAGCTCGGAGAATGTTAAGAAGATTCTGGGCGAGCCGGATGAGATAAATCAGACTTATAGCACACCCGAAGAGATGCGCTCAAAGTCCCCTTCCGGTTTTTCCTATATATATCTTATTCAGAGAATGAAGGAACTCGGGACAATAAGCCAGAGAAATGAAAGACTGCTGAGAGTATATTTTGATAAAGACGGAAGAGTTTCCAGAACCGAACGGATAGGGTTTAAATAAAAATAAGACTGGAAGGGAAATACGTTATGCGCATATTTCTTTGTTGGCTTTTTATTCTCTTCGCATGTATTCAAATCCCGCTTTATTCTCAGAAGATTCAGCCTCCGCTTGAGTTGGGTGAATTATCCGTCAAGCAACGCGTAAGCAGTGAGGAAACGGTAACAAAGACTCTTTATGTTTATGATAACAGTTCAAGAACTGTGTTTTTTACATGTGACGGATATAATAACATGACTTGGGTTATGTCCAACGCGGAGGCGAAAAAGCTCACAGCGATACTTGGACAGGCGTTGGAGCTTATGCGGAAAGCAAAAATTGAAAGAACAAAAATTTCACTCGAACTTGCGAGTTTTTCACAAGTTAAAGTTTCTTTTGAAACTGATAACGCCGGGCATAATCCCTATCTTATACTGACATTGCTGGACTCTGCGTCAAAACCTTTTCAGCTGATGCTGGACGAGGAAACGCTCAGGTCTATGCAGACGATATTCAATACTATTGACTGGACTTACAGGCGGGTATAATGCCGGAAATCCACGAAAACTCCCAAAGCAACGAGACAGAAAAGACCCTGCAAATAGAAAATTCTGCGAAACACGGAGACTCTTCCAGCATCTCATTTCAGGAACTCCTGAAAGACATCGAACTAAAAACCAGGAAGGACCTCTCGCGTTTTTCAAATTTGCAAACCCTCGGCACCGGAGGCACCGGTACTGTAATGAATGGCTTGGAGCCATCTCTCGGCAGAGACGTCGCGATAAAAATATTGCGCCCGAAATTGAGAGAAACAACAAAGGCTGTAGAGCGTTTTATCAGGGAGGGGCGGGTTACCGCTCAGATTGAGCACCCCAATATAGTTCCAGTTCATGAAATTGGCATACTCGAGGATGCCGGGGTCTTTTTTACTATGAAAAAAGTAAAAGGCGAAACCCTGATGGAAATATTGCAGAAGACACAGGCTGGGAATAAGGAATACGTCATGAAATATTCCCGTAACCGCCTGCTTGAAATTTTCATTTCCGCCTGCCAGGGAATTGCCTTTGCTCACAGCAAAGGCGTGATACACAGAGACCTCAAGCCTGAAAATATAATGATAGGCGACTTTGGCGAAGTGCTTGTCATGGACTGGGGACTGGTAAAGCATATTTCAGACATTTCAACTGATACGGAAAACGATTTTCTGATTCCCTCCTCTACTACAGAGGAACTTAAACTCACAATAGAGGGTACGATAAGCGGTACGCCACTCTACATGTCCCCTGAACAGGCGGCCGGTAAAAACAGCGAAGTTGACAAAAAAAGCGATCTTTTCAGCCTTGGCGCCACTCTCTATTCTATCCTTACACACTCGCGTTCGCCTTTTGACGGCAACAAGACCATGAGAGATGTCCTGGCTTCTGTCGTGATTGCTGACTTTCCGCCGCCGCGCAAGCGCGCGCCTGAACTGAAAATTCCCAGAGAGCTTGAGGCTATATGCCTGAAGGCAATGAAAAGAGAAAAAGCCGACAGGTATGATGATGTCCAGTCTCTTATAAATGATATCAGAAACTATATGCAGGGTTTTCCTGTTTCCGCTTACAAAGAACCTGCCCTGAAAAGATTCTGGAAATTGTGCCTGAGGCATCCTGTGGTATCCTCCGTAATAGCCGCCGTGCTTATTGTCACACTATCTCTCTTTACGTATTCCCGTCTTTCTATGTACATGAAATACCGCGCTATCACTGACATGGCGCAATCCTATATGGAAAAAGGGACACGGGAACTTCTGACGGCTGAAAAAAATTATAAAAAATATGAAAAAATAGATTCCGCAAGAAAAATAAAAGAAAAAAGCAAAGAAGAAATAACCCTCGAAAACCAACTTCAGAAAACCAATGCCCTCATAGAAAACAACTATAATACCGCCCTCATGCTTTACAGCAGTATTCCGGCAATTTATGAAAATGAGAGAAAAGTAGTCGACGCCTACAGAGAAATAATGTCAAACCGTATCAGATACAGTGCTCTTACGGGAAATTATGATGATATGTCGAAATGGATCGAGCTTATGCGCCTCTGGTTCGGAAAGAATTTTGAGGAACTGGGCGATACAGATGAACAGAAAAGGCTATTCAAACTGTGTGAAACACTGAAGGGTAACGGTTCCGTAAAAGTTGATGTTTTTCCAGTAAAGGCTGAATTGAAACTTTTCCGCATGGAAGAAAGTGTTTACGGAATAACGAACGCCAGAGAAATAAATAAAGATTCTTTTTTGCCGGAAACGGAATACGCTCTTCCAAAGGAATCATATCTTATACGGGCGACAGGCCCCAATGGTCTGACTGTCTCATATCCATTTGTAGTCAGGCACGGCGATAAACTCAATCTGCGTATCGAAATACCCCAACGTGTTCCCGATGGAATGGTTTATGTTCCCGACGGCAGTTTTTATATGGGAGGTCTTGAGGCCCGCGTCCTCCGACTTCAGCAGATTTCCATAAAAGGCTTTTTCATCAAAAAGCATGAGGTGACTTTCAGGGAATATCAAGAGTTCTGGAATTCACTGAAAGAGCCCGCGCTGAAAAAGAAATTCATGAGCAAAGTCCAGCTCAACCTTGAAGACAGGGCCTATTTGAATGCGTGGGATGAAAAAGGAACGCTCCTTTCTCCATTGAAGCAGGACTGTCCTGTAGTGGGAATAAGCCATGAGGCGGCTGAAGCTTACTGCAAGTGGCTTTCATCTGAAATCAACGCTCCCGTGGAACTGCCTTCCGCTGAACAATGGGAAAAAGCCGCCCGCGGCGCAGATGGAAGGAACTATGTATGGGGTAACGGATATGAACCTGAATACGCGTTCACCATTGAAAATACCGAAGCCCGGAAGAAATACGGCAACTGGGCGCCGCCCGGGTCGTTTCCTGTGGATACTTCGATATACGGCGCGTCCGATATGGGCGGCAATGTGCGGGAATATACTTCAAGCTTTTTTCCCGATGAGACGGGTTTTTATCAGATAAAAGGCGCAAGCTCTTCAACAGGCAAGCGTTTTCTCTACTGCGCTTATTCAAGTGACACTCCGGTAATTCCCAGTGATGTCGGCTTCCGTTATATTATTCCGCTTCATGATAAAAATAAGGAAAAGAAAGCTGAATGATTATTTCATTTGCTGGAATTTTCCGGGGGCTGTGCCGCTGATTTTTTTAAAAAGGCGCATGAAATAGAATATATCTTCAAAGCCGAGAAGCTCCGCTGTCTGCTTTATGCTCCTGCCCTGTGAAAGGTATGCTTTGGCTTTTGAAATTTTGAGGGAATTCATAAAGTCTTTCGGGCTTCTTCCCGTATAATTTTTGAATAAACGGCGGAAATGCGTCTCACTCAAGCCGCAATGCGCGGCAAATTCATTTATCGAAGCGTCTTTTTCCAATGAATTGTTCATATATGATATGGCCTTTTCCATAAGACTGTTTCTCGCCGGATTTTCATCTCTTTTCGATGCCCTGTACAATTCAAAAAGCATATTCAGGATTATGTTTTTGCGTTCGAAAATCGAAGCCATGTCTTCATTGTCTATTATTTCGGAGAGTCGTTCATATGCAGATGGAACGGCGTTTATATTGGATTTAATTACTGGGTTTGACGATTTGAAGAAGCCCATTTTTTCAAGGTTCGCGGCATCTGGCCCGTCCCAGACTATCCATTTAGTGTTCCACGTTTCGTCAGGGTTGTAAAATGCAGGGATATCCGGAAAGAGAAACATCGTATCGCCGCCACGCGCTTTTACGTGCCCTGTTTTAGCGCTGAAAAAAAATCCTTCGCCCCGCTCTATATAAACAGCGGCATAAAGGCCAAGTATCCGGAGTTCCATTTCCCTGCTTTTACGATTGCTGCCGCTGCCTATCCTGTCAACCCAGAGCCCTATTTTTTTTTCCGCGTTCAGGGGGGCCCTGAACTTCTCCGATTTTACTACATTATATTTTTCCATGCTTGAAAAGTCCATAATTATGATTGTTTTGTCTATCGTAAGACTATTGCATATGTGCCTGTATTATACTATAATTTCTTTTGTGAAGAAATTCAAATACCATGATTGAATAATGAATATAATTGGAGAAAAGATGAAAGGCAAAAGTACCAATACAGATAAGAGAGCAACGTCTTATGATATATGGATGGGAAAACCCGCCAACGGGTTGATATGGGACTTTGGCAGAATCGATTACCAGAATCCGCCGACTGATGAGAGCTTTTATTCCGCCAATGGACGCAAATATCTTATATCGGGAAGCAGCAAGCATATGAAAAGCCGTCAGAAAGACCGTCCCGCGATATGGTATTCCACGGTTTATAATAGTGTTAATCATATGGTAACGGAAGAGGGGGAATGCGATGTTTTCACATGGGAGACTCCTCTCGGCAAACTTATCGGCAAACGGCATAATAATCATTTTTCCGAATATCCGATAAAAACAATTGAGGACATTGATATCTGGACATACATATACAGCAATATCAGTTTTTCTCTGAACCGGGATTGGCTTGAACGGACTAATATAGGGGAATTAAAAAGTCTCGGTTTAAACTGGTCCCCCGTTCAGCAGTTGATGCAGTTTGACATGGGACTTGAAAATTTCTATTACTTTCTTGTCGACGCTCCGGAAAAAATGGAAACCCTGCTTGACGTCATGCAGAAAAGGTGTGTCGAGAGATTGAAACTCTGCCTCTCGAATTTTCCTGATATTTCATATATTTACTGGGGGGAAAATACTTCATCTTCGTCTATTTCGCCAAGCTATTACCAACGGTTAACGCTTCCGCACATAAAGGAATACGCTGAACTTGCCCATAATGCCAATAAGCGCCTGATTATACATATGTGCGGACTGTTGAAAGATTTGCTGGACTCTTTTATTCTTACCGGAATGGACGGGATTCATTCCGCGACGCCTCCGCCTTTCGGGGACGCCCCGTATGAGCTGATAAGGGAAAAATTCAAAAAGGATTTTACCATCCTAGGCCGTTTCAACGCTCAATTATGGATGGGCAAAAGCGTAAGTGAGATTCAGGCAAACCTGAAAAAATCGGTATATCCGGAACTGCTCGAAAGCCCGTTTTTACTGATGGTTACGGATGACGCCATACCGGACATCCCCTATGAAAATGTCATGAATTTATACGAAGCACTTGAAAATATAAGATGGTAAAAGTTGAGAGCGACGGAGAAGACGGAAGAAAGTTTTCCGGTTTTCAAATAAGATAAAATCGGATAGAATTAAATTAAACCTTCAAAAACAGATGATTACATTTAAAGTCAATCAAAAGGAGATTTAAAATGACGGAAAGAGAAAGATTTCTTGAGGCGTGTTTGTTCGGAAAACCTGACAGAATACCTTTGACCCCGGGAAGTGGACGCAAATCCACAAGAGAAAGATGGTTTACTGAAGGTCTGCCGACCGACGTGCAGAACATAATCGAATACGCTTACAGGCAGGCGGGCGGCAAAATGGAACTGCCGAAGGGCGGGGAAGGCTTTGCCGTGAAAGAAAGGATGATGCCGGAATTCGAGGAAAAAATAATAGAAAAAAAAGCGGACTCGCAAATTGTTCAGGACTGGAAGGGTAATGTTTGCGAAATAGGGAACGAATTTACTATTGAGTACCTAAGGAATGCTATTGACTTTGTAACACGCCGCTGGGTAAAATGTCCCGTCGAAAACCGCACAGACTGGGAAGACATGAAAAAAAGGTACAATCCCGAAGAGCCGTCCCGGATTTCTGAAAATCCCGTTGAACTTGGCACGAGACTGCGGAACAGGGAACATGTCGTGGCCTTTCATTTTTCCGGCCCCTACTGGCAGTTGCGCGAATGGCTGGGTTTTGAAGGCTTGAGCATGATGTTCTATGACGATCCTGATTTAGTGAGAGAGATGATAAAATTCTGGGAGGATTACATAGCGCGTCTTTTGGAGAGAGCGTTTGAACATTGTGTTCCTGACATGGTGCATATATCCGAGGATATGGCTTATAAGGGATATTCAATGGTATCTCCTGCCATGACCAGAGAATTCATTTTCCCGACATGGAAGAGGTGGGGAGAGATGATAAAGAAAGCCGGAGTGCCGGTTTATGCCGTTGATTCGGACGGCTATATTGGGGAACTTATTCCTATATGGATAGAGGCAGGCCTTAACGTCTGCGACCCGATGGAAGTCGCGGCGGGCAATGACATAAATGAATTCCGCCGCAAGTTCGGAAAAAACATGGCGTTCCGCGGCGGCGTAGACAAGCGTGAAATGGCAAAAGGCGGCAAATATATTGAGAATGAAATGAAAAGAATTGAACCTGTCATAAGGGATGGCGGTTATATTCCGGGTTGCGACCACGGTGTCCCTTCCGACGTCTCATGGCCTGACTTTGTGCATTACGTAAAACTTCTTTCCAAAGCTACAGGATGGATGTGATTAAATTATAATAAGAGAAGATTTTTATGATGGAGCTTTTTCTATCAGCGAAAACTTTCAAGTCCCTGAAGTGACATTCTGAATTTTGAGCATTCTTCTCTTATTTCCTTCAGAATTTCGGTTTCATTCGGATTTTGATGTTCTTCAGGCGGGGCAGGGGTATCTGTGTCGCCGAGACCGGAATCATGATATACTTTTATCCGTTCTTTCATGAGGCTGCATATTTCATCGGCGTTGTCTATGCCTCTGAAATAGGCGACGTGCATATCTAAATTGCACGTTTCTTCTCTGGTTGGCACAAGCGCTCCTCCGCCTCCGGCGCTTTCAACTTTCAGATCGGCTATTTTGAAGAAACGCTGTACCGGGCCTTGCAGGACGTAGATGTTCTGGATATTCGCGAAGGTCATGGTAATTTCCCTCACTCTTGAAACGCCCTCCCGGATTCTAAGACTCCTGTCTGATACCTTATACCATCTCATCTCATAATTAAGCCGCATCATGATGTAGGAAATGAATATTTTAAAAAACGCAAAAATAAACATTGCGGCAAAGATAAGGAGCATGATAATGAGAATAAACTCCGAAGGGATAAAAAAATTTTTGGGCAGATGAAATGAAAACGCGAAAATGAGAAGTGCCGCTACGAAAATGCTCGCGAATGAGAAAAAACTTTTTACTGCCCAGATTATGAACTGGTAACGGTAGTAATTGTAAGATGCCCGGAAAACGCGCAGGCTTTTCACATCACCCATCGGGTCATTCGGCTCCGGCGGGACTTTCAGAATTTTCAAAAGCAGATTTTTAAATGTTTCATACATTTTCTGAACCCTTTTTTGAATTCGAGATTTTTTCCATGATTGTTCTTGACGCCCGGAGTTCTGATAGAATGTCATTCAGAATGGCAGCGGTATTTTCACCGCTTGCCAAGGTTGACTGTATATGTGTTTTAGCATCGGAGTGAACCTTGTAGCCGCGCATTTTAGTGTAAAGATAATTTCTCAACTCTTCATAACGCGGGATGCCCTCAATGACCATTTCCGCGGCGGCATTGCCCGATGCCGTCTGGATTTGTATATCAGCCAGGCCGAACCAGCGCTGGATGATTCCGGATGTCAGGTGTATGTCCTGTATTCTTGAATAGTTGAGATTGATTTCACGGCGAAAAAGAATACCCCACTTCATTGATATACCCTCTTTGTCAAAGCGATAACGAAGCGTATGATAGCGAAAAAAAAGCACGGGGAACATGAGAAAAAAACCGGGCCCTGTCAGGATTGAGTATATGAAATAGAGTTTCAGTAAATTCTGAACGGGCCGTTCAATCGCCATGATGTCATTTTCATTCATCAAGGAGTCCATTGAGTTTCTCCTGTTGTTTTCTTTTTAAGTATTCAAGCGAACGGGAGGCTTCCTCCCGGAATGAGCTCTCATTTCTAAATTCTCCTGTTTTCATATAGGAGTTCCATAATTCAATGGCCCGTTTGAATTTTGCGTCCTGTTCAAGTTCATAAGATTTTTTCTTCAGCATGTCAAGGGCTTCCATCTTTTTTGAAAGGGCGGCTTTTTCTTTTGCTTCTGCTGTTTTCTTCTTAAATTCAGCAATGGATTTATCCGCTTTTTCCGATAGTCCCGGGTAAGGCGATTTCTTAATCTGCTCCAGTATCGCCAATGCTTTCTTGCGCTGTTCAGAGTCGGCGTTTTCAAGTATCTGTATGGCTGAGGCGTAAATGCGGGCGGTGTTATTTCTGTGAGTGTCATTTATGCTTTTTCGTACAACGGCGGAGAAGGCCAGGAGAAAGAGAAAAAGCAGAACCAGCAGGGCTGTTATTCTCTGCCATCCCATGGACTTTACTGAAGAACGGATTACAGATTTATATTTTGAAGCCGGCGTTGTGCCGTCGGTGGAGGTCTGATTGTTTTCGAGGGATTCTGTTATGCGGGTTATTTCTTCTATGGCATCATCCCAATTTTGAAAACGGTCGTTTCTGTCTTTTGCCATCATCTTTTTTATAAGCGCGCTGCTTGACGCTGATATGGACGGGTTTGTTTTTCTGGGATCGGGAATTGGATCACTCAGGTGCATTGAAATAATACCGATGGAGGTGTCGGCGTCATAAGGCGGGATGCCTGTTATCATGTGATAATATGAGGCTCCTAACGAATACATGTCCGCGCGGAAATCCAGGTCTCTCTGAGCGCGGGCCTGTTCGGGGGCCATATATGTAGGTGAGCCTATCATCATGCCGGCAACTGTAATTTCGTCTTTTTTCTCCAGCGATTTTGATATGCCGAGGTCCATCAGTTTAACTTCGCCTTCCGGGGCCAGCATTATATTTGCCGGCTTGATGTCCCTGTGTATCAGCTTGTGGGTTTTCCAGACGCTGTCAAGCGCCAGGGCCACCTGTGTTATAATTTCCAACGCGTCATGTTCCCTGAAAACTTTCCCTTCATCGAGATATCTTTTCAAGTCTTTTCCCGGTATGTACATCATTGAAAAATAACAGGTTGAGCCATCCATGCCTGCTTCAATCGCTTTCACGACATTCGGATGTTCTACCTGAGCGAGCATCCTGACCTCGTTGAAGAAGCGTTCAAGATATTCGCTGTTGCCTGCCAGTCCGGGCTGAAGTATTTTCAATGCCACCATGCGCTTGAGCGATTTCTGTTCCGCCAGGAAAACTTCGCCCATGCCGCCTATGCCGAGGTGGTTCTTTATTATGTAGTCGCCTATTTGTTTTTCAGGGGCATATACAGGGAGTTCAACGGTTTTAAACGCGCATTCGCGGCAGATGGATGCATTTTGTTCATCCGCGGAGGCCGGGATGGATTTTCCGCATTTAGAACATTTCATGTCGTTCATTGGACTTTATCCTGATTTACTTAACATGCTTATAAATTATACGTTGATAGGGTATATTCCAAGTCCGCAATGAGGAAGGATTGAAAAAATACGCCGTATTTTTATTGAGTTTTAAATAATATGCAGTATAGTTCAGCCTCAAGAGTTTATTGAATATTAAAAATACGGGTATGGCATTTCTATGAAAAAGATATTTACTGTTTTACTCTTTATTTCGCTTCTGTTACAGACGGTTTATCTCTATTCTGCCGACAAAAAGGCTGCTGCTAAGGCTAAACCGGCGGTAGCAACTAAGACTGAAATCGTAATGGTTACGACAGGTCCCACAAGTTTTTCTTTTCGTGCGGGGAAACTGCTTTCGGCAGAAGTCACAAACGCCTCCCCGTCAATAAAGAATCTGAGCAAATTTGATCCGTCATACTCAATGAAAGACAAAGCTTATGCCGCACTCGTTTTAAGCTTGGACAAAGGCAGGAGCGTCAGCAGCTTTGACTATGTTTTGAAAGACAGAAAAGGCAACCTCTATCCCTGTGTGGCTGTAAGAGATGGCGCCGATGGCCCATTTGACGCTTCAAAGTCGGAGCACAAAGGCGTTGAAAGTAAAAAATATACTCTTCTTTTTATTGTGAATCCATCTACTGTTGGAAAAGACCCGCTCGTAAAATACGCGCTGAAAAGCAAACTTGTAGAAGACGCTCCAGATGTCTCTGATATCCCTTTCAGAAATCTCATATCCAAATCTTTCAGTCCCGGTTCCGGCATACCGGAAAAGGGAAATATCGGCGTCTATCCCCAGGAAAAGAAAGTTGAAGTAAAACCCGCTCCGGCTCCCGCAAAGAAACCTGAAGCGAAAAAAACGGATCCGAAATCCGCCAAGAAATAACTGGTGCCGTTCTTGATAAAGATAGAAAAAAGAATTGTCATATTGTGAAAAATTCGCCTGAATATATCCCGATGTCCCGGGAGGAAATGAAAAAACTCGGATGGGACAGGATAGACATACTGCTTATTACCGGGGATGCCTATATTGATCACCCTTCGTTTGGCGCGGCCCTGATAGGACGTCTTCTTCTTGAGGAAGGCTACAGGGTCGGTATTATCGCCCAGCCCGAATGGCAAAACCCTGAAAGCGTCAAAATCCTTGGTATCCCCGCTCTGGCCTGTGCCGTAACCTCAGGGAATTTGGATTCGATGGTCAATATATATACGGCAGGAAGACGTTTCCGCAGGGATGACGCTTATTCCCCCGGCGGTAAGACGGGAAAGCGTCCGCCCCATGCCCTTACTGTCTATTCACAGCTCCTGAAACGTGCTTTTCCCGGCATGCCCGTGGTGCTCGGCGGCATTGAGGCAAGCTTGAGGCGTGTCGCCCATTATGATTACTGGCAGGATAAAATAAAGCCGGGCGTCCTGGTGGACAGCAAGGCGGATATACTTGTTTACGGTATGGGAGAACGTGCTACTGTTGAAATATTCCGCAGAATATCCGAAAAAAAATCTCTCAGGGGGATAAAAGGCACCGCTGTATTGCTCGGGAAAAATGCCGCTTCTGATTTCATGGCAAAGGAAGTTTCCGAATACGTCCAGCTTCCCTCCTATGACGAACACCTGAACAACAGAGATGCCGTCATGACTTCAACTGTAACCGTGGAACGGGAAATGAATCCTTATTCGGGGAAGGGGCTCTATCAGCTTTGCGGTGAAAGACTGCTCGTGGTGGAGTCTCCCGCGCTGCCTCTTTTGCCAGATGAAATGGACAAGGTTTATTCCATGCCGTTTTCCCGTATGCCGCATCCTTCATATAGAGAAATTATACCGGCTTTTGAGACAGTCAAGGATTCCGTATGCGCGGTGAGAGGCTGTCCCGGAGGCTGTTCATTTTGCGGGTTGGTTTCTCATCAGGGGCATTTTATTTCATCCAGAAGCCATCAATCTATAATTGATGAAATAAAGCGCCTTGTGAAGATGAAAGTCTTCCGCGGTACTGTCAGCGATGTCGGCGGCGCTGCCGGAAACATTTATGGACATGGTTCTTTCGATAAGGAAAAATGTAAGAAATGTCGCCGCTCCTCATGCCTGTTTCCTGAAAAGTGCCCCAACTACAATGCGGAGGAAAATTCCCTTCTTCAACTCCTTGAAAAGATAGAAAGAATAGAAGGAGTGAAACACCTTTTCATAAATTCCGGTCTTCGCCTTGATCTCGCGCTCCTTCAGAAAAAACAGACCAGAGAGCTGATAAAAAAACATATTTCAGGGCATCTCAAAGTCGCCCCTGAGCATTTGCATCCCGAAGTGCTGAAACTCATGAGAAAAAACAAAGCGGACGATTTTTACGAGTTTCTGGACTTCTTTTATGAGGAAAGCAGGAGGGCGGGGAAAGAGCAGTATCTCGTACCCCTTTTCATATCGAATTTCCCGGGAAGCTCGGAAAAGGAAATGAAAGTAGTTGACGATTTTCTTAACTCCCAGAACTGGAGTCCCCAGCAGGTGCAGGATTATATTCCGTTGCCAATGACCATGGGGGCGGCGATGTACTATTCCGGTAAAAGTTCAGACGGCAAAACGATATCCGTGAACAGGGGCCTGAAAGAGCGCCGACCTCAAATCAATATGCTGAAGAAAAAAAGGAAACGGAGTTTCTCTAAGTAACATTCCTTAACCGTGTTTGAAGTATATGCTTTCTTGTTTAGTTCTCAACGGAGTGTAAATTAAGACAAAGGAGAAATGTATGGATACTGAAGGACAGGAAATTCAGAAAGAAAAACAAGGCGGTGGATTTTTCAAATTACTTATAATTATCGGTGCCTTGGTAATTATCGCCGGTGTTGTAATATCGGCAATATATATGACGAAAAAAAGCTCCAGCGACAAAGCACTTGACGCAGAGCGCAAACTGATAAAAGTCAACTGGCAGAACAAAAACTAATATGCCGGTTTACAGAAGATTTATTGAATTTTTCGGGCTGAAGAAAAGCATCGCCGGTCTTCTTTGCATGGTACTGCTTATAGGCATGGGCGAGAAGATGTCTGAACGTTTCCTGCCTGTATATCTCATGGCCCTTGGCGGCGGCGCTTTAGGAATAGGTCTTTTGAATGGATTGAATAATCTCCTTTCCGCTCTGTACTCTTTTCCCGGAGGATACCTTTCCGAGCGAATCGGCCCGAAAAAATCGCTGCTGGTTTTCAATATCATTGCCATTTTAGGCTTTCTCATAGTCATACTGGTGCCGCATTGGATTGCGGTAATAGTCGGGGCGTGTTTTTTTCTTTCATGGACGGCAGTTTCACTGCCCGCCACAATGAGCCTTATCGCCGATATCCTGCCCAAAAACAAGCGCACTATGGGCGTTACCGTGCATTCCCTTATAAGAAGAATACCTATGGCGCTGGGCCCTGTTCTTGGAGGAATGTGCATAGAAGTCTGGGGCGTAACGGACGGTATCAGGATTGCTTTTGTTATCGCGACAGTGCTGGCTTTGGTCGCGACAGTTATACAGCAGATACTCATTGAGGAGAAAAATCAGAAAAAAGCAGAAATGCCGGAGAAAAATCCCCTCAAATTTTTAAAATACCTGACACCGCCTCTGAGAATGCTTCTTGTTTCTGACATACTCGTCCGCTTCTGCGAGCAGATACCTTATGCCTTTGTTGTTATCTGGTGCATGAAAACAATAGCTCATCCTGTTACTCCTGTAGAATTCGGTCTGCTCACGACAGTAGAAATGACTACTGCTGTTCTCGTGTATATTCCCGTGGCTTACCTGGCTGATAAAACAAGCAAGAAGCCTTTCGTGATTATTACTTTCGCGTTTTTTACATTGTTTCCTCTTTCCCTTTTGTTCTGTCATTCATTTATGTGGCTTTTGCCGGCTTTTGTTCTGAGGGGTTTGAAGGAGTTCGGCGAACCGACACGGAAGGCAATGATTATGGACCTTGCTCCGGAAGGACTGAAGGCTTCTGTTTTCGGCTTATACTATTTGATAAGGGATACGATTGTTTCTCTCGCGGCTTTCGGGGGAGCGTTTTTGTGGGAACTGAGTCCTTCCATGAACTTCATAGCCGCCTTTATTTTCGGCATGATTGGGACTGTAGGCTTTGCCATATTCGGCAAGGATATGCAGGAACATAAGTAATAGTTTTCTTCTACTAAACACTGTGCCGGCGCAAAAAAGTTATTCGCGTTCAGTGAAAAGGTTTATATCTCATTTTACTGAATCAAGTTTTGCGGATTTCATTTTTTCAAGCCTTAGCATCGCCATGTTGGTCTCGTTTAAATCCCGAATGTTCAGTTTTATACATTTTTCGAAACAAGCGCGGGCATTCTTGATTTGGCCGAGATGCAAGAAGTGCTGTCCCGCATAGAACCACATTTGAGCTTGCTGGTGTGAGCGTTTTACTTTGTTCGTATGCCAGTAAGACGCGGTGAATTCATCCATACTGATACGTGATTGGAACAAATCCAATGCCGAAGCAGGCCATTCACGGAGGACAGAACCTTGTGTAAGCGCCTTAAGCGTGTTGTCAATCTCCTTCTGACTTTTACCGCTCTCCTTTAGACTTATAAAAAGGTAAACAGCCGCACGTTCTTTCATCGGCAGTTTTTCCCGGAAAAGCGCCATGAAATCATTATTGGCGGAAGCATAATCAGACTTCATGAGAAAGTATACGCCACGGTTCAAGTGCGCATATGCGGATGCTTCAGGATCATTGCCGAGTTCAATAGCCTTGCCATAATCAGTCAAAGCTTTCTCAGTTTGTCCCATGTCCTCAAGTATCGCTCCGCGATTATTGTATCCCATTGCATCGTTCGGAAGAATTCCGAGTCCCTGCTCATGATAAGCGAGGGCTGATTTCAATTGCCCGTCCTGATAGTCGAGCCAGCCCAGATTGAAGATGGCAAATGCCTTAGCCTGCCGATTATTGTTAAGTTCGACAGCCTTCCGATAGCTTTCCCTGGCCAGGTCGCGCCGTCCCAGATCTTCAAAAGTGCAGCCGCGGTTGTTAAACGCCATCGAATAACTGGGAAACAACTTAATGGCTGTCTCAAAATCTGCCATTGCTTCTGGATATTTTCCTGACTTCATATATGCCCATCCCCGTCCGTTGAATGCGCTGGCACTCTTCGGGTTAAGCTGAATTGTCCGTTCAAAATCAGCGATTGCCGCACCATGATTTCCGAGCCGGTTACGGCTGTAGCCCCTATCAAGGTAAATATCTCCGAGTTCTATACCTTTGAATGAGCCGCTCTCAATCGTCTCGGAACAACCCTGGACGGCTTCCTGATATTTTCCGTTTTCCGAAAGCTTGAATGTGGCCTCGAGTTTTTCTTTTCCATACATCGGCGAAGAGGCCGCTTTTATTTTTCCGGTATTGAAAACGTTTGATTTAAACAAGGACCCAAGACAAATTCCGATAAGCAGAAAAAGTATTGGCAGCAAAACATTGAATAGTCGATTTGCCGGCTTCGTTGTCTCAGTGCAGTCGGATGGATTTTTGCGACAGAACAAGCTTGTCAGAAATGCCAGCACTGCCGCGATACCGGGAACAAGCGCGTAGGCAAGGCCGGAAAAAAAGAAATACTTGAAAAGTATTGTGTAATTGCTTCCCGGTGTTCCAAGGTCGTATGGATAATAATGAATAACGGAAAAGAAAATCATCATGAAAGCAAGCATTGCCAAGCTGAAAGTCAACCATACATACTGTCTCGATCTTGACGTTTTCAGCGTCATAAAAAACACTGCAATGCCAAACAGGACAGAGATACCAAGACCGATTGCAATACCTGCGACCAATGCCAATCCCAGTACAATTCCCATGATACGCTCCCCCCTTTGATGTTATTGAACCACAAGTTATTGTACGTTGCATTGTCTTCAATGTCAAGTACGAACATTTTGCATGACAAGTGTTCTTCCTATGCGCTGATAACGTTTTTGTA
>MHBF01000199.1 GCA_001803225.1 Lentisphaerae bacterium GWF2_44_16
CTCTGGAAAAACTGTGAACGGAAACTTTCCACCAGTCTTCAGATGGTTACCCTAGCTTTTCTTGTTTTGCTTATGAAAAGATTTTAGACAGGCTCTAACCGTTCGTGCAGACACATGTCGATTTGTCTGTAGGAATGGTTATGCAACAAAGCCGCTGAGTTACTCAAAATATTCGACCAAATAAACATCGACGAACTCGGCATGAAGACCAAGCTTGAAGATGAGATAAAGCGATTCAGCCACTTTCAAAGAACGGTGTTTGGCTCTGATGGCACGCAGGAAGCGGAAGAGGCTGAAGTAAACATCCGAGCGTATGCGAAATACTTACTCAGGCAAGGGAGCATCTCCGAAAAGCGTGAGTTACTAGGGAATTTGCGGAGCAGGTTGGTGTACTTGAATAGGAAAATCACCCTGCTGTAATAATCGCGCGGACTACCTGCAACGCTTTTAAGCTGGTAAACTGTGATTATCAAATACCTATGGAAAAGAATTTACTAGATTTTGGCACCAAGCTGTTAGACGAGACTCGTGGTTTCATCCTTACAAAAATTGAGGAGGGTTTTAAAAAAAAGCAAAAGCCAGATAATAGTTTCGTGACAACCGTTGATACAGGTGTTGAAGATATTATGCGACAAAGAATTCGTGCCGCCTATCCAGACCACGGAATTGTTGGTGAGGAAGGTGGTGCATTTCAAACGGATGCTGAATTTATTTGGTGCATCGATCCAATTGACGGTACGGCTGAGTTCATTAGTGGGCTACCAATCTATGGAGTGTTGTTATCTCTCTATCAAAAAGGACGGCCAATTTTGGGCATGATTGATCACCCATCACTCGGAATACGACTATGCGCTCAGGCGGGCAGAGGTTCATTTATCGATAACATACCAATTAAGATTACCAACAATAGCCATAAACTAATCCAAAAGGAGATGATCGCGATTGGTCCAAAATTCATGTTCGAAAAGCAAGATGCTGGCCAGGTTTACGACGTACTTAAGAAAACCTTCTTAAAAATAGAGGAGATACAAAATTGCCATTGGCACACTCGCCTCCTCAAAGGAGAGTTTGCTGCCGTCGTAGATTACGGCCTCCGTTCATGGGACATATCTCCCGTCCAGCTTCTTGTTGAGGAAGCGGGTGGAAAATTTATCGAAATTGAAAATCGTATAATTGATGGCAAAGATAGACATGCAATCATTTTTGGAAAACCAGATGTTGTAGATTGGATTGTAAAGTTACTTGAAGCCGAGCCGTCGTGATGTGTTTATGTAAGAAGTGTTTTTACGTCATTTCCCGCCGCAGCCACTCTTCATGTTTGGCGGCACGTTGCAGCAATAGAAGATTATCCGTTTCGCCATTCACAGCTTCGATGATGACGACATTGCCACGCCCAGCATCGAGTGAAATCGCCTGGTGGAAAAATGGTTCGACATGTTTCCAGAACGCTACAAGGGCATCAGCTAATAATTTTGCAGTCGCCAAATCGTCGGGAAGTGCCAACGGATTGAAGAGTCGGCGCATTCCTAACAAGCTTTCGCCGGTAAACAACGTAGGCAGGATGAGGTGACGAATAGCTTCTTCGGTAACTGTTGCAAGAAGGCGCTCGTAGTACATCGGATGCAAGAACAGCAAATGGGATGGTGATTTTCCGTCTTCTACGGCGCAATCCGCAAAGCTGATGAGAAAGAATCTTGCAAATGGCTCAAACGATTCGAGATTCTTGATGGGAAGCGGCTCGCCAACTTGGCCAAACGCGAGATCGAGTATTGCCAATCTGCCCGTTACCCATTCCTTTGGCGCATCTGGCTGTTCCATGATCTCAAGTACGGATTCCACCTGTTCCTCTGGTTCAGAATTTTCACGTTCCTCCGGCGACAACTCAAGCCACGCCAGCCACCGTTCATCAGCTTTTTCAGCGTCCCAAATTCGCAAATTAAAATCAATACTCATAGCAGATAGTTAAAGATTTTCGTGACGCGGACGCTTTGATGGTAGCACAAAAACGAGCACATGGGAGATGACAAAACAGCCTCCGCGAAGGAGGCTGTTTCAATCGGGACACATCCCTATCGGTCGTCCCACTCACCTCAGACAAGTGGGTTGCACGATAAGAAATTGTCCTGGCGGAGAGGGCGAGATTCGAACTCGCGATACCTTTCAGTATGACGGTTTTCAAGACCGTTGCCTTAAACCGCTCGGCCACCTCTCCATAATTTAGATAAGTCGTTTTTTTCTGAATGCTTGTCCTGATCCTGATTTGAGATAGAGTTCAAATCTTCTTGCTTGAAGTCTGGATGGAAAGGCACAGTACCAAATAAGAGTTACGGGACGAAACATTTTTGTCGATTCCGTTTTTCCTGTTTTGTGTTCCTCGAGTCTTCTTTTTAAATCAGGAGTACTGCCTGTATAGATTGACCCACTTGATAATTTAAGAAGATAGACATAATACATATCTTGGCCAAAGACCACCCGAAGCTCTGGCGACATGAACACGCTTTACGCCACCCGTCGCCTGTGAGGCTATGGGTGACACCCTCCGCTCTGGCTCTGAAATGCACAGCCAGAGCGGAGGGTGGCGGAGAGGGAGGGATTCGAACCCTCGCGTCGAGTAAACCCCGACCTACAGGTTTAGCAAACCCGCCCCTTCAGCCTCTTGGGTACCTCTCCATGGTAAAACGTCCAAAATTGGCGATGTGCTTGGGCTTCGGTAAAAAATTTATTCGCCGTAGATTTAGCTACGACTCATAAATTTTTTCCCTCCAGCCCAACGTAGCTCATCCAATTTTAGACGTTTTACATTTCATTTTAAATGTCCAGTACGGGGATAGAATACTGGAAGGGCATGAAAAGATCAAGCATTTTAAACCCGTCGATTATTGACCTTTCTCTTTATTTTTGTTAGGTTCAGACATCCTGAAAATTGTTTTACAGGATGATATTTCCTTAACCCAAAGTGTGAAGGGATATAAACATGTTTCGTCCCACAAATCCTCAACGTCGTGCTCAGACACGTGAGGAGATTAAAATCGATCTTTTAAGACGTCTCAAAGGTTGCGGAAAGACGTTTACGTTTGATGAGACACATGACAAAAATCAACCGATTGATGTCTTTTTTCAGGAAACGCATAAAGGACTTGTCCTGTTTGTGATTTTTTATACACAGGCGTGTCGGTGGATGGTTTGTTCCGGGTGTACGCTTCCTTCGACTTCTTCTCAGAAGTATGTGGATACCAGAGCCATCATGGCGCAGACACGTTCGATTTTTCAACGACCCGAGGTGCTTGCAAGAGCAAAGCAGATCAAGAAAGTAATCGTGAGCAACCAGGGTTCGATGTTAGATCAAGAAACGTTTTCGACTGCGGCCTTGTGTCATTTTGTGGCCAAATGTATCGAGCATCTTCCCAACATGGAAGTACTTACATTGGAGAGTCGTCCGGAGTACATTGAGGAATCCGAACTTCTTTTACTTGCTCAAGCTCTTCAAGATAACGAAACACCCGCGACTCTGGAGATCGCCATCGGACTCGAGATGTTTGATAAGCACAAACGGAATCATATGTTTCGTAAAGGTCTTTCCAATGATAGACTTCAGGATCTTGCACAACAACTTGCTCGACACGAGTTTCGTCTCAAGTGTTACTTCATGTTCAAACCGATTCTAGGGATGAGCAATGAAGAAGCTATCGAAGATGTTCGTGGAGCGATCACTTATCTGGGAGATTTGCAGCATCGGATGCCTGGTTCATCCATCTCTATCCATTTGAATCCCACGTACGTCGGACAGGGAACTCCCCTCAAGGATGCCTTTGATCGTGGAGAGTATCTACCGCCGCGTGTGGAGGATCTTATTCAAGCGATTCGGCACGGTGAACATCATGGAATCCCGATTTTTGTGGGCCTCAACGACGAGGGACTTGCTGTTGCCGGTGGTTCGTTTGTGCGTCCAGGAGACGAGACATTGATTGAACTCATAGCAGAGTTTAATCGGACGCAGGATTATCGCTTATTTGATAATGTTTGATATCTCATCTTTGCAAGAACCGGCGAGCTCATAAGGGCTCGTTTTTTTATCGGACAAGAGAGGGTTTTTTGTGATATGATTATTCCATATGGAAGCCGTGGAGCCACAAATTCATATTGGTATACCCCAGCTTGATTGGGAGATAGATGAATATCCTGCGCATCAGCGTTCAAAACGCTGGTATGTTATTGCAATTGTATTTGGTGTAGCTTTTATTATTTACGGTGTTGCCACAGCGAACTTTCTTTTTGCGGTGATTATTCTCATGGTGGGAGTGATCACAGCGCTCTCAACGTTTGTTCCACCTGAACGTGTTCCTGTAATTATTACCAATACAGGAGTGGTCTTAGATGACACGTATTATGATTTTGAGGCCATTAAAGATTTTTCCATTGCCTACGAACCCCCTCATATTAAAATTCTTTATCTCAAATTTCGTTCTCCCTGGCAGCCATTGCTAACTATTCCTCTTGAAGATATAGATCCTAACCTTGTTCGTGAAATTCTCCTTCCCTTTTGTCTGGAAAATATCGAAAGAACAGAAGAAAGCTTGACGGATTCGGTGAGAAGACTGTATAAACTCTAAGATTCGATGTTGTTCCAAAACTCGCGATCTCAACTTTCACGGGCGTCCGCTGACACCGTTCTCCATACTCTGAGTAGGGTTCTCGGGGCGAAGCCACCCGTTCAAGTCGATCTTATCGAGTTTTGGAACAACGTCATTTGGGTGATTTGATATACGGTTTTTTGAAAATTTTGAAACTTATAAGAGATTTCTTAAAACTCGATGAGATTTCGTTGAATGGGGAAATCGGCGACAGAGCCGTACTCACAGTACGGTGACGAGCCGATGGGGCCCCATGAAACGAAAGATCGCGAGTTTTAAGAAATCTCTATGCACTCGTAGCTCAGCTGGATAGAGCATCAGCTTGCGGAGCTGAGGGTCGCAGGTTCAAATCCTGCCGAGTGCACCACAAAAACACAACAGATTTCCGGTTGTGTTTTCGTTTATATTTTAAGCAAAGTTTTCCACAGACAAGAGTATTTTTTCTTATTTCGGTATAAAATAAAGAAAATTATATAATCGATTACATTATGGCATTAGCAGATAGACTTTTTCGAAAAGTTACTGAAAGACAAGAAGAAGAAGCCAAAAAGTTAGAGGAAACAAGAGCTGCTGAACTCCAAGCAGAAGTTTCAAGAAAAGAAAAATTAGAAAAATCGCGTCTTGTTAACCTGCGCAGATCAATAGAGAGCATTGATTCGAAAGTCAGTCACATGCGAGATTTGTTTACAGAATTAACACAAGCGCATGAACGAGCAGGCACCTCCGTCGCTGGAGCAAAAAAAGAAGGAAAAGCATTGAAAACCGCAACAACCGAATTAGAAAGAGTGTTTCAGGACGAAACGTTTCGTCTAATCTTAGCGGATGAAGGGATCAATTCTTTTGATGATTTGCTTAATGCTGAAGATTATTCAAAAGAATCTGAAGTAAAAGCTGTAAAAGAATCCAGACAATCTCGTACAACAAAACGCCAAACAGCTCAGGAATCAATTACCGCAAGACATGAAGTAAAAGAAAGAGTTCGTGAAGCTCTGCGTTTAGAAACAAGAGACCCGGGTCGTCTTACTTACAAAGATATTATCGCTACATTGAAGGGATTTATAGAAACATTAGAACAAGAACGTAAAAAATTGTTTGATCAAACTCCCGAAGGTCAAGAAACGATAAGAGCAGAAATTTTTGATAGAGTTAAACAACAATATGGACAAAGATGGTCTTATAATGGTTTAGCATTCATCAAACAAAGATTAGATAGGCAACCAATTATTGTTGAAGCCGATTTAGAAGATGCTCATGAGCATGGAGAAGAGGAGGTAAAAGCTGTTATAAAAGAATATTACGAACAAGTGATTGATCGTGACCTTCAGGAAGAAGCCGAAAGAAATGGTTTGTTGTCATTGAAAGAGGCTGTAAGGACTATTGAGAATTTATCAGTGGATTGGAACAACATACGAAAAACTTTAGCAGGGGTACAAAGAGCAAGAATTCAAACGATAGATCAACTTGTTAAACTTTTAGGATCTGATAAAAAATCTGAGCTTTTCCAAAGGATAAAGAGGTATGGAAATTGGAATCATGATGATCCTGAACGTTTGGCAGAAGCGTTTGTTGATACTTTTGCAAAAGAAAATGCAATGATGTTTGGTTTAGGAGACGGATCTCAAATACCTGAAATGATTATAGAGAAAGAGATTCTCAATCAGGAACGTTTACTTCAACACGTTCACGATGGGGATTCCAAAAAAGTTTTTTCAAGAACAGATGTAGATCTTTTTAGATCGAGTCCTTTCGACACTAAGTTAGAAAATCCTGAAAGAATCGGTATTATTTTAACTGAACAAGAAGAATTTTATAAAAAATTTCAACGCATACTTAGTACATCTGAAGAACTTTTAGAAAAAATGAAACAAGATACTACGGATATATTCGAAGAGGTTCATGTCAGATCTAGACATGATTTGGGTATAGATGGTCGTGGAGTGATTTCGTTAATGGTTTCATTTGATGGAAAGACATATCTTGCCTTGCGAGAGAGCAGATTCGAATCCGTTAAAGTACATTTGGAAAGAGAGCAAAAAAAGCTTGAGCAAAAAAGGACTCAATTAAAAGCTCAATTGAACGATAAAGTGGAAGCAGATTGGGATGAAGAACAGCTACAGACCTTTCGTTTTAGGAATAACAATGATTCTCTCGTAAGAGAAGCCGAATCTCGCATGGACTTTAAGGAAACAGCAGAACAATTGTCGTCTAAATTAGATATGGCAATGGTTCCAATGACCGAATTCTTCTTTCAAGAAGTCGTTCTTAATCAGTATGGAAGAATAGAGTTTTCTATGGTTCCAGAAAAAGATTTTGAAGATCTTGATAGAAAAATAGAATCTCTTAGTGCAGAAATAAAAAGAAAGAAAAAAGTGATTGAAGCATTAAAGGAAGAAATTTTAGAGAATAATGGTTTCTTCCAAAAAGGAAGGAGAAGAAAGATAGAAGCAGAAAAACAAACTTTGGAAGATGACTTAGTGTCTTTAGAAGAAGGATTCAAGACGTTAAGAGAAGAAAATGAGAGAAAAAGAGATTTAGATCGTGTTTTAAAAAACATAAGAACAATCTTAAAACAGGTAGCTATTTCTGGTTTAAAAGTGAGTATGCCTCGTACCAAGGTTCCTCTTCATGAATTCATTGATACGGTAAAAAAACAATTGATTATTGAATTGACTCCCGCGCAATCATCTGTGTTGGAACAGTATCAAGCATTGGTTAAAAAACGAGATGAAACGAAAGAAGTTTATAAAAGGAAATGGCTTTCATCGTTTCGACCTCTTTAGAAGTATTATCAGAAAAAACAGCAATCACTGCTGTTTTTTCGTTTGTGTTACTATTTCTGTATCTATGGCTATCCATCTCACCTCACCTTTGGGCGACCTACCAGGAATTGGACAAAAAGCTTTGGCGGATTTGCGAACCTTGGGCATGAGATCTGTGCGAGATTTATTGTGGTACTTGCCTTTTCGTTACGATGACTTTTCTCGTATCTGTGGAGCAGGCAAGGTAAGGGCGGGAGATACCGTCACAGTTGTGGGTACGCTTCAATCAATAACCTCCCGTCCTGCCAAAAAGAGAGGATTAAAAATTATTGAAGGGATTATCGCCGATGAAACAGGGGAGTTATCGGTGATTTGGTTTAATCAATCTTATCTTGAAAAGAGTCTTTCCGTTGGAATGACGCTTTCATTGGCTGGCAGAGTTGATAATCGGATGGGTCTTTCATTGCTTAATCCTGTTATTGAAAGGTCTGCACACATCGGAACACACACAGGACGTATCGTTCCTGTTTATGGACTCACAGGAACACTCACAATGCGACGACTTCGCGACGGCATGAAAGCAGCTCTTTCTGCCGCGGATGAATATTTGGATTGGGTTCCTGCAAAGATCGTAGAATCCGAAGGTTATCCTTCTCTTGCGCAAGCGCTTCGTGATATTCATTTTCCTTCTTCAAAGCAAGATCTTGAGTCAGCTATTTCACGATTAAAATTCGATGAGCTTTTTCTTCATCAGCTTCTTTTTGCCCGGGTTCGCTCGGAGCGTGCTCAAAAGAGTGCTCTTCCCATTCCCTTTGATGAATCCTTCCTCAAGAGCTTTGTTCAATCCCTTCCATTTAATCTCACGATGGCTCAACGAAAAGCTATTTGGGAGATCGTACAAGATCTTGAAAAAGATCATCCGATGAATCGGTTGCTTGAGGGAGATGTGGGGAGCGGAAAGACGGTGGTTGCCGCTGCCGCCGCGGCGAATGTGCTTCATGCCGGAGAGCGGGTCGTTTATTTAGCTCCAACAGAAATTCTCGCCTCTCAGCAACAGGCTGCTCTCATGCGATTATTGAATGAACCGGTGGGTCTTCTCACCCGTACCCAACACAAGTGCGGGACTGAATCGATAGGGAAAGACGCTCTTATTGCACAGATCAATACCGGCCAAGTGAAGTGCTTGGTCGGAACGCACGCCTTGTTGCAGGATCAAGTCAATTTTTCTGACGTAAGACTGGTTATCGTAGATGAGCAGCATCGTTTTGGTGTAGAACAGCGTCACGCGCTCCTTCAAACACAAGGTCTTGCTCCTCACTTATTATCCATGACTGCCACACCGATTCCTCGCTCGCTCGCGCTCACGATCTATGGAGATCTTGATCTCTCCATTTTGAATCAGATGCCCGAGGGTCGCAAACCTGTGGCAACAGCGGTCGTTCTTGAACCCCAGCAAAAAGGAATGTGGCTGCATGTCCATGAGCAAATCAAGCAGGGACAGCAGATGTTTGTCGTGTGTCCGCTCATTGATCCTTCAGATAAGCTCGGAGTGAAGTCTGTGGCAGAGGTTGCCCGGGACCTCAAAAAAGGTCTGTTGAAAGATGTTTCCATTGAGACGCTTCATGGTCGATTAAAATCAGACGAAAAAGAAAAAATAATCACAGCGTTTCGGAATGGAACGATCGATGTTCTTGTTTCAACTACCGTCGTAGAAGTCGGCGTTGATATTCCAAATGCGAGCGTGATGGTCATTATCGGGGCAGAGCGTTTTGGGCTAGCCCAACTGCACCAGTTGCGCGGGCGCGTAGGACGATCAGACATCCAATCCTATTGCTATCTGCTTCCTGAACAACTAAGTGGTACAGCAGATATGAGACTACGAGCGATGGAAGAAACCACTGATGGATTCAAGTTAGCGCAGAAGGATTTGGAACTGCGCGGAGCAGGAAACGTATTTGGCAATGCCCAGTCTGGATTTCCAGATTTTCAGCTTGCTACGTTGCAGGATATCGACATAATCAAAAAAGCCCGCGACTGTGCCGACGAGCTTTTAAAACAGGATCCTTTGTTTAAACAGCATCCTCTTATCCTTGAAAAAATAGACCGCTCCTTTGAAGAGGTTCATTTGGAGTAAAACTCTCCACGAACCAAGCTGACGGGGTATCAAAGCACATAATTTAAGATATAAGGCATTAACGCCGAATTTCTGTTGGTGACCAACAAAGAAACACAGCTTAATAAAGAGACGAAATGGATATTTGCAGGCAAGGTTCGT
>MHBF01000200.1 GCA_001803225.1 Lentisphaerae bacterium GWF2_44_16
TGGTGGTGGGCATGAACAGGAAGGAGCCTTCATCGAGGGAAGGCATGAATTCTCTTCCCATCCCCGGGAATTTATGATGCATGTATGACCATACAGCCGTCTGGCGGATTGATGCTTCCGGAATACCTGTCCGGGACAAAGTTTCCGGCAGCCAGTTGAAAATATTTTCAAATCCGAGCCAGGCCATGAGGCCGAAGATCAGCATGAGCGCGGGAACGGAGAGAAAACGCAGCTTATATTTAAGGAAACAGTGCAGAAGGCGAGGATACCAATTGATGACAAGAATTCGGATAGATGTCCATGCAAGGCTGATTCCGAAAACAAAAACCAGGTTTTTAAAAAGACCGGTGCGGAGGCCTAATGGCATCCAGTACATTGTGAGCAGAGCCAGAACAAACAAGGCACCAAACCATGAAGTCAATTGGATTAGCCATTTGCGTGATGCTTCCGACATATACGGTTCTGAAAACATTATCGCGCCTCCAAGTACCATCGGCATGCCGAGCCAGAAATTCCAGATGATTGAAAGAACAATACCGGCAATGACGAGACAGAGGGAAGAGGCGGACTTTATCCGTTCACTGATACTGCGCTTTCTGAGAATAAGATGCGCCAGGGCCGGGAGGACTGTCAGCGCCACAAATACGGAGGCGAAAAGAGCGAAAGTTTTTGTATATGCCAGAGGTTTGAAGAGTTTTCCTTCAGCGCCGGTCAGGACAAATACGGGTAGGAATGAAACAATTGTTGTGGCGATTGCCGTTGTTACGGCGGAAGAAACTTCTTTTGTCGCCCGGTAGATGACTTCCAGAGGGTTTTCATCGGGGGCCGCTGTTTTCAGATGGCGGACAATGTTTTCCGAAAGTATTATTCCCATGTCCACCATTGCGCCGATGGCGATGGCAATACCGCCGAGGCTCATCAGATTTGACGGTACTTTGAAAAGCGCCATCAGAATAAAGGTAACAAGCACCGCAAGGGGCACGGTAAAGGAAATCATCAGATTTGAACGGAAGTGCGCAAGCAGCATGAAGACGACAAAACAGGTGATGAGAATTTCTTCAATAAGCGCGTCCCTGAGAGTGCCCAGCGTTTCATGAATAAGGCCTGTCCTGTCATAAAAAGGAATAATTTGCATTTGAGCCGTCGAGCCGTCCGCAAGCTTTCTCATGGGAAGGCCGGCCTGCATTTCCTTGAGCTTTTCTTTGACGCGCCCGATTACAAGCAGGGGATTTTCGCCGTAACGCACGATGACAACGCCTCCCACCGCTTCCGCGCCTTCTTTGTCCAGAGCGCCTCTCCGCAATGCCGGGCCCAGTTGGACATTGGCGACATTTCGGACATAAATAGGGACATTATCGGTGTTTTTAATCAGAATGTTTTCAATATCAGCAAGGGATTTTATGAAACCTTTTCCGCGGATGATATATTCCACGCCGTTGTGTTCCATAGTCTCAGCGCCGACATCAATATTTGCCCTTTTGACAGCGTTGAATACGTCCATCAGCATTATTCCATGCGCACGCAGCGCGGCGGGATCAAGATCAATCTGATATTCCTTTACGTAGCCTCCTATGGATGCCACTTCGCTGACGCCTTCCACCGACTGGAGGGCGTAGCGGACATACCAGTCCTGAGTGGAGCGGAGTTCCTGGCGGCTGAAACCGTCGCCCTCTATCGTGTACCATAAAACCTGTCCGAGAGCGGTCGCGTCAGGGCCCAATGCCGGGACAACTCCCTCCGGCAGTCTCTGCTGTGCTATGTTGAGACGTTCAAGCACCCTCGAGCGGGCCCAGTAGAAATCAATATTGTCACGAAAAATAATATAGACGATGGAGAAGCCAAACATTGAAGCGCTGCGGACTGTTTTGACGCCGGGGATGCCCTGCAATGTGATGGACAGCGGATATGTGATCTGGTCTTCCACGTCCTGCGGCGAACGCCCTGGCCATTCCGTAAAAACTATCTGCTGGTTTTCGCCGATGTCGGGAATGGCGTCCACGGGAATCGGGTCGCGCGGCATCCATTCGGGACTGAAATCAAAGGGCATGAAATAAAGCCCGCCAAAAACCATTGCAGTAACGATAAGGAAAACAATCAGCTTATTGACAAGGCAGAAACGCAGAAAACGATCCAGCAGAGAGGGAGGGTTTTCATCACTGTTCATTATCTTGTCCCCTGATTATTTTCGGGCGGAAATTTTTTCCTGAAGTTCGCCGCATTCCGGCATTATCTTTCCGAAATACGGATTCTGTATTTTATCATTGTCCTGTAACCAGAAAGCGCCTTTACCATCGAATGCCATCGGACATAAAAATTTGTAAACCGGCTTTTTAAGTTTCCCGTGTCCGGCTTTGAGATCATTATATAAATAGGAGGAAATTACAGCAAAACTTTCGCGTGCGGACTTCAGGTCTTTGGCTTCCGCAAGCTTTGTCGAATAGCGTTCATCAAGCTTTGCCGCATGCCTGACGGCCTCTTCAAGATTATCATGAAAAAGAGCTTGCTGAACCGAGAAGTATGCTTCGGCCAATTCATCCGATAAAGGTATGGCTGCAACATGTTCATGCTTTTTCTCAGGAGTTTTTTCCTTGATTTTCTCATCCCGGGGATACGGATTCATCATTGAAGGCTTTCCATGTATCTGTACAGAACTGTCGATTTTGAAGTTACCGCTGACTACTACATTTTCACCCTCTTTGAGTCCCGCGTCAACAATATAAAAGTCTCCGGCTTTTGCGCCGAGCAATATTTCTCTTCCCTCGTATGTTCTATTTTTGCCGGGAACGGCAAGATAGACGACTGCTCTTTTGCCAGTCAGAAGCGGGGCCGATACGGGTATGACCAGAGGAGGCCTGAGGCTTCTGTCTTTCCTGTCGGCGAAACCGAGGGATTCGGCGGAAACAAGGGGCATTCCGCAAATGTCGCAGTTGCCCGGATGGTCCTTGATTATTTCCGGATGCATGGGACTTATCCATTTTCCGGCAAGATTATCGTTCAGTATTTTTCCGTTATCAGCAATTTCCGCACGGAGAACGGCGCGCACGAACATGCCCGGTTTTAAGATGCCGTCACGGTTGTCCACATTTAAACGGAGCTTTACAGTCCGCGTCATTTCATCCAAAACAGGCTGAATAAACGCGATTTTTCCTTTGAATGTTTTTCCGGGAGAGGCATCAGTTGTGAACTCCACATCCTGTCCGTATTTTATCCATGGGATATCCGTTTCATAAGCTTCGAGGTTCACCCATAGTTCATTCAAATCGGCTATTGTGAAAAGCTTTTCTCCTTTTTCAAAGTACTGTCCCTCCCTGACGGCTTTTTCTATGACAATCCCCGATATTGGCGCGGTTATGGTCAGATGGTCGGAAACCTTGCCTCTTTGAATTATCTCCTGAATCTGTTCTTCACTGAAGCCCCAGAGTCGGTATTTTTCTTTTACTGAGTTTAAAATGCGCACGGCAAACTCGTCATCAGACTTTGCTGTTTTCGCGAACTTCAGGGATTGAAGGAGTTCCTGTTGGGCCAGGAGAAGCTCGGGACTGTAAACTTCAGCTATATGCTCTCCCTTTTTAACCGCAATGCCCGTATAGTTCACATAGAGCTTGTCAATGCGTCCCGGCATCCTCGCGGTTATGTAGGACATCGTATATTCATTAAAGCCGATTTTGCCTGGCATCCTGATTTCGGCGGAAACAAATTTCCTTACAACTGGAGTGGTATTGACTTCAGCGAGTTTTTCAGCGTACGGGGAAAGTGTTATTACAGGTTTTTTATTATCGGAAGAAGCGGTATCTGATTTCAACGGGATGAGATCCATTCCGCAGATCGGGCATTTGCCCGGTTTTGGCTGTTTTATCTGCGGATGCATTGAGCAGGTCCAAACTTTCGCTTGTTCTTCACCGGAGTTTTTCAGAGAAAATGTTTCCAGAATAGCTTTTTTTTCACGGATGTGAAATCCGGCCCAGAAGGCCGAAATTACGAAGATCAGCAGGATTACTATCTTTAAAATTTTCATCCGATATGCTCCTTCTAGATTAATAGAATATAACATGAAAATGTTTTTTTTCCCATATCATCTCTGGAAACTCTGGAAATATTGGACAGCGTTAAATCCCCCGTTGACGGAATCATGGGCAAACGCCAACCGCATCCGATAAGCAGTTCTCTGCGTCCAGTCTGCAATGTGTCACATTCGGAAATCATCGCAGGGCCATAAACTGGAGTTTTTTTAAAAATATGCAATAATAATTAGCCTTGATATTGCTTTTTGATGTCTGTTAGCTATAATATATATTATAGCTAATAAATATTTATAACGCGGTGATTTGAATGAGGCATTATTTAAAAATTCTCCTAATCCTCATTTTAGCGATTCAATTCCCGTGCCGTGGAGAAAAAGCCTATGGAGAGGCGCAGGTAAGCCGTCTGGTAAAGGTTATAGACGGGGATACTTTTATCTGTGACATAGAGGGATTTCCTGATTTAGTGGGGAGGGGAATCAGTATACGCATACACGGCATTGACACTCCAGAGAAAAACGATTCTCGCCGGGAGATAAAAAGCTTAGCGATGAAAGCCAGGGAGCATACAGAAAAACTGTTGAATTTGGCAAAGAAAATTGAATTGAAAAATATGAGAAGGGGGCTCTATTTCCGCATTGTGGCGGATGTCTGGCTGGATGATAAGATTGATCTCGGTAAAGAACTGCTCGCAAACGGTCTCGCGAAACCCTGTCTTTCTAAAAAAAGGGCAGTCTGGTGAGTTAATCCTGTTTTTTTATGTCCGGTATATTGAGAGGCGCGAGGACTATGCGGAAACCTATAGTTGCTCTTTGCAGGAGAGGATAATCTGTTTTTACTCTTGAAGCGCAGCGGACTTTTTCCGGGCCGTCTCCCCATGATCCGCCTCTGATAATGTAGAAAGAACCTGCCGGTTTTTCCTCTTCCATTTTTATAATTGGCGGGTGGACGGATTCCCCGAAGACGTCAAGGCACCATTCACCCACGTTGCCGAGCATATCATAGAAGCCCCATGAATTTGGTTTTTTCTCTCCGGACGGATGAGTTGATTTCCCGCTGTTTTTTTCAGTCCAGGCATGTTCCGGCAAGTATTCTTTATTACTGCCGAAAGGATAAATTGAATTGGATCCAGCCCGGCAGCAGTATTCCCATTCGACCTCTGTCGGAAGGCGGTAGACGTAATTTTCAGGAAGTCTTCCGGCAGTTTTCTCCCGGGCCGTCAGTTTCTTACAGAATTCCATAGCGTTATACCAGTTGGTCCTTTCAACGGGTGCTTTGCCACCGAGTCTTGAATACAGACTTGGATTGTGCCACATTATTTCCTCGTATTCATTCTGATTGACTTCAAGTCTAGCCATCCAGAACTGATATTCCAGGTTGACTGACTGGAACGCTATTTCACTGCTGTCTCTTTCCGGGTCATTAAGTGGAGAACCTATAAGGAATGAGCCGGGAGTAACCGGCAGCAGCTCCATGTTCAGGCCGGGAATTAACCACGGAAATCCATCTTGCGGCGATTTCAGATCTGTTTTATATACGTATTGCTTATTTGCCTTTTGAGACTGAAGAGGGTAAAGGGTGAATTTTGTGTTGTTGTTTTCGGCATTTATGGTTACTTCATGTCTTGAATTTTCATAATTTTCCTTTGCCAGTTCGATCATATAAGTTCCGGGTTCCAGCAATATTTCCACGGCCCCGGCTTCATTGGCATCTGCCTTGGCCGTGATTTCTCCATTTTTGAAAAATGTCATTGACGCGCCGGGAGGCTGGACATTTATCCTGAACGGTATTTTCAGTGGTTTCGGTTGGAATTTCACATTAGAGTACGGGAGGCTTTTTTTCAGGATTAGGTTTGAGGAATTTTTTCCGGCATCGCCGGAGAAGTCATATTTTATACTGCTGAAGATTAAAAAGACAGCTGTCAGGAGAACAAAAGATAAAGCCGTGATGAAGATGGGATAGAAAAAGTTTTTCCTTTCATCTACCGCTCTTATATCTTCATAAAGTTCTGATATGGACTGATAACGGTGTTCCGGTTCCATCTGAAGGCATTTCAATATTATGGGGTCCCATCCTTTTCCGCAACCGTACTTGGATGGAAAATCCCAGTTGCCTATTACTCTTTTTCCAGTGAGCATGTGGTAAAGAATAAGTCCCATGGAATAGACATTGCTCTGCGGGCTGGGATCTTCACCCGCTTTTTGTTCGGGACTCATGTAATCGTAAGTTTCTATAATTGATTTGAAAGAGAGGAGATTTTTTTCTTCAGAGGACCCGTACAGCCGTCTTTTTTTTCTGAAAGGGTTTATTTCGCCGATGAAATCCTTGAAATATTCGAGCATTATATCAAGGTTCATAAATTTCAGTTTTCTGTTTATCTTCAGCAGTACTATTGAAGTTGTTTTATCAGGCTTATTGTGGTTGGTGAACTTTTCGGCAAGGACAGTTTCCTCTGTTTTCCGGGGGGCAGGCGGGATTGACCGGAAGTTTTCATTTAGAACGTGTTTTATGATGTTGATGAAATACTGTTTGCCCACCATATTTATATTTGAAAAGCCGCAGATCCATATAAGGTTATTTTTATCGTAGAGAATATTGGATGGTTTAAGATCGCTGTGAGCGATACATCCTCCCGCGCAGTTGTGCGCATAGTCGAGAGCGTTGCAGATTATCTGTGCCATTTTCTTCACCTGGAATTCCGGAATTCTGCCAACTCTTTCGAGACGGTCCGCGAGAGACAAGGCTTTAGCTCCGGAATTTTCAATATAATCTACCACCAGATAGTAATAGCCTCTATCTGTTCCCGAGGCATGAATTCTGATTATATTGCGGTGGGAAAGTCTTTTGAGTTTTGAGCATTCGTTAGTGAAGCGGAGAGAAAAATCGGGATCTATTTCCGGGAGCAGGGCAGGCAGGAGGTGAAGCAGATATTTTTTGCAGGTTACTCTCTGCTGTACCAGATATAATTCGGCTGTTCCCGATATGCTTAAAGGTTTCAGTATCTCATAAGAACCAATAATTTTTCCGTATTTTAAAGAGGCTTCTTTTTCAATGTCGACAGGGTTTTCACAGACTTCCGGTTCCTTTTTCTCCACTTCTTTTGGGCCGGAGGAAATTTTTATTTTACCTCTGCCTGAACTGCTTTTTTTGGGTGGAATAAAATCATTTTTAGGTGTTAACGGCTCAGCTGCCGGAGTAAGAGGAGGCGTTTCAGGAATCGGAGTGCTTTCCTGTTTTTCCTTGCCTTTTCTGATTTCTTTTTTGTCAGCCATCTTTTTTTAGATCGGTGAACATGAGTTATCCGTTATTTTGTATTTCAGGGCACATTCGGGGCATGCGCCCTCATTGTTTGATATATTCAATTTCACTCCGCATTTGCAGACCCATCCTTTGATTTTAGCCGGAGCGCCATAGACGAGGGCATATGCCGGTATGTCTCTGGTTATGACCGCGCCTGCGCCGATCATTGCGTATTCGCCTATTGTATTGCCGCATATGATAGTGGCGTTTGCGCCTATTGTACAGCCTTTTTTGAGAAGTGTGGTCTTGTATTCTTTTTTTCTTTCCACGAATGCTCTGGGATTCATCACATTGGTGAAAACCATCGAAGGGCCGCAGAAGACATCGTCTTCCAGAATTACACTGTCATAGATTGACACGTTATTCTGTATTTTGCAATGGTTTCCCAGTATGGCTTTTGAAGCGATGTTCACGTTCTGGCCGATGGAACATTTTTCTCCTATTACTGCGCCGGGGAGGATGTGAGAGAAGTGCCATATCTTGGTTCCTTCGCCTATTTTGCATCCTTCATCGGCGTAACTTGATTCATGTACGAAATATGACATTTTATTTTTCCTTTATATTATAATGGAAGCGTGACCGCTTTTTTTGTTTTTGCCGCCTTGTAAATCGCGAGTATTATTTCAAGGCTTTTTCTTCCGGTTTTTCCATCGGTCCCGGCCGTCTGTTCGCCGCGGAGGGTGGCGAATACGTTCTTATAATAAGGAATGTGTCCATAACCGTAAACATTTGGCGGCTGGTAATTGCATTTTTCGATAAAGCCGTCATCATCGTCGTAATTTTCAAATTCCCAGTGCTGGATGTTATTGATGGCTATGCCTCCGACTTTGACGGTACCTTTTTCGCCGAGTATGGTTATTGAGCCCTCAAGATTTTTGGGATAAGTCAGCATGGTTACGTTCATGCTGCCTATGACGCCGTTTTCGAAACGGAAGACAGCCGAGCCGGTATCTTCTGTTTCTATTTTTCTTGCCATCGTATCGATTATCGCGGATACTTCCTTTATTTCTCCAAGCAGCCAGTAGAGGGAATCAACGTAATGACTGGCCTGGTTCATGAAGGCCCCGCCGTCCATTTTGATGGTACCTCTCCAGGGGGCCATATCGTAATATGACTGCGGGCGTTGCCAGAAAACATTGATGTGCGCCGCGTAAATTTTGCCGAAGCGCTTTCTGTCAACTGCTTTTTTCAACATCTGCATTGTGGGGTTCAGCCTGTTCTGCTTGACGACGAAGAGATGAACGCCTGCCTTTTCGCATTCGTTTATGAGGGCGTCCGCGCTTTCGAGAGTAACGGCCATTGGTTTTTCGGTAATGACATGCCGTCCCATATTCGCGGCTTTTATCCCCATTTCCGGGTGAAGGCCTGAAGGTGTCGCCAGTGTTACGACATCGCAATCTGTTTTTCTGAGCATTTCATCATAGTCGGTGAAAACCGGGGCACTATATTTTTTCCCGGCTTCTTCAGCTCTTTCCGGTACGCAGTCGCATACCGCTGCCAATTCGCAGTCATCCTGGAGGTTTTTCAGGGATTCAAAATGGTTGACGGCTATTCTTCCGCAACCGGCCAGAGCCACTTTTATTTTTTTCATGAACGGATATCCTTATTTTTTATCAATGTTCACTTTGCCTATGAAATCCATAAGGCAGGAGTAAGATTTTCTTTTCATATATTTTTTAATTCCGTCAATTATGTTCAGAGGCGCGAAGGGGTCCGCGAATATCGCAGTGCCGACGGCGATGGCGGAGGCCCCGGCCAGGAAAAACTCAATCGCGTCTTCAGCTGTTGTTATTCCCCCCATGCCTATTACCGGGATATCAACGGCCCCGGCCGCTTCATAAACCATTCTCAGGGCTATGGGTTTTATCGCGGGCCCGCTCAAGCCGCCCCTGATATTGGCTATTTTAGGTTTTCGCGTCTCAATGTCTATCGCCATTCCGGGGATTGTGTTTATCAGT
Source organism: Lentisphaerae bacterium GWF2_44_16 (assembly GCA_001803225.1). GTDB lineage: Bacteria > Verrucomicrobiota > Lentisphaeria > Victivallales > GWF2-45-14 > GWF2-44-16. The sequence goes on from MHBF01000200.1 coordinate 9,278, forward strand.
GATATGACATCTGTTCCGGCGTCGCGGACGGCTTTGGCGAAGTCGGGTATGCTGCTGACGTTCGGACTCAGTTTTGTGATTAACGGGAGCGTTGTCGCCTTTCTTACTCCCGATACTACTCTTGAGGCAAGTTTCAGGTCTGTGCCGAAAGCTATTCCGCCTTCTTTTATGTTCGGGCATGATATGTTTATTTCGAGTGCGGTAATTCCTTCCTTCTCCTCATCAAGCCTTTTTGCTACTCTCTCGTATTCTTCAACAGTTTTACCCCAGATGTTTACAATTACGGCAGTGTTTACTTTTTTCAGGAACGGCATATAGTCCTCATCGTGAAGGAACTTTTCAACGCCTGGGCCCTGCAGGCCTATGGCGTTAAGCATTCCGCTTGTAACCTCTGCTATTCTGGGTGTGGGGTTACCGTGGGATGGTTTTTCACAGATGCCTTTTACCACTATCGCGCCGAGTTTTTCAAGAGGGAAAAAATCGGCGTATTCCTTTCCGTAACCGAAAGTCCCGGATGCCGTCATTACCGGGTTCTTCAATTTGAATTTACCTAAGTCAACGGAAATATCAATCATCGGTTATACTCCGTGTCATTCATAATATATTGAGCTCGCGTTAAAAACAGGGCCTTCCTTGCAGGTCCTTGCGTAACGCCAGCCGTCTTCGTTGTCGGCTTTCACCTTGACGACGCATGCGAAACACGCGCCTACGCCGCAGCACATCAGATGGTCAAGGCTCAGTTCTCCGTCAAGGCCGTTTTCTATCAGTATTTTTCCCATAGCCATCAGCATTCCATGTGGGCCGCATCCGTAAAAGCGCAGCTTTTTAGCAGATTTTTCCCTTATAATCGTTTCCAATAAATCTGTAACGAGACACTTATCTCCCGTTGAACCGTCTTCTGTCGCAGTCCTGAGTTCGAACGGTATATCTGAAAATTCTTTCGTCAGTATGAGGTCTTTTTCCGAGCGCGCGCCCAGAAGCATAACGCCTTTGCTTTCCGCTCTTTTTGCCAGCAGGTATGTTGCCGCCGCACCGTAACCGCCAGCGACTATTACAGGTATTTCGTCTTTCCCCGGCAGGGAGAACGGCGTGCCCAGAGGGCCGAGCAGACTGCATGTAGACCCTTCCTCCTGCGTTGAAAGAACTTCGGTGCCTGCACCTACAACCTTGTAGATAATGGTAAGCACACCGTCTTTATTTACGTCGGATATACTGAAAGGCCTTCTTAGTATGCGGTCTCTCAGGCCTGATATCTGCATGTGGACAAACTGTCCCGCTTTTGTTTCAGCGCAGATCCCCGGGGCGTAAAGCTCAAGTTTTCTGTAACTGTCCTGCAGTTCTGCGTTTCTTATTATTTTTCCCTGTTCCTGTATTGGCATAGTCAATAAAATTCTTATGTGTAATTATGTGTCCCGGGCCTTAATAATGACCGGAAACTTCTATATTTTAATCCTTTAATTGCAATACTCAAAGCCGGAAGCAACTTATTTGGCTAAAATTGAATACAAAAGGCTCTTGTTATCGGGTTTATAAGGGAAATAAGCATCAACATATTTCGTAGTAGAAAAAGCTGTTTTTATCTTCTGAATCTGCCGGGAAAGGCGCGGTACTGGTGTTTATGCTTCATTTTTCCGGCTTCTGAATGTTTGCCTGAAGGCCATTTTTCAGGGAGTTGCGGGTCTTTCCATGTGAGATTATTCTGAATCATCAGAAGCTCTCTGGCGTGAGCGTAGCCGTGATGGTGGAGGAGTCTTTCAGGTCTGAAACGCTTGAACTTGGGCTGAAGGAGCAATGTTCTTATAGTGGAGGCCTGCATTCTTTTGGTAAAAACCCTGGGGTTGAAAAGTTTCAGGATGATTCTTCTTATTTCATCTTCTATACCGGCAAAATTATTCCAGAGCCCGCTTTTGCCGTTTGAGCCGAAAGATGCTTCAATAAACGGGAGCACCATGGCTGCTGCGGTAAGTGATATGCTCTGGCGGTAGGAGCCGTCAAGCACCCGCCTGTTTTTTTCAGTGAGGAGTTCCAGGCTGTATTTGAAGACTTCGCTTTCCCATTGGGATTGAAGATTGGGGAGGAAGTACTGGAGAAAGCCATATTCGTAAAAGGCATTGAAAATTTTGTCTGAATAAGGATTTTTGAGTATTTTTTCGAGTTCGAGAGAGAGTCTGGAGCCAGAGGCGTGCAAAATAAGGCTGAGAGAGCTGAAGAGAGCTTTTTCCGTTTCTTCTTCCAGTTTGAAACCGTATTGTCCGGCAAGTTTAAGCGCCCTCAGTATTCTGACGGGGTCTTCCTCGAATCTCAGAAGAGGGGTTCCTATAGCTCTGACGATACCGCTGTTCAAGTCTGTTACCCCCAGGCCGGTGTGATCCATTATTTTATCCGCGATGGGGTCGTAAAAGATGGCATTTACGGTGAAATCCCTCCGCCATGCGTCTTCCTCGGAAGAACCGAATTCGTTGTCATGAAATATCATGTTTTCAGGATGATGGCGGTGCCTGTGTTTTTCAAGAGGCCGGTTTTCTTCTTTTGACGGCTCTCTGCGGAAAGTGCTTATTTCAATGATTTCCTCTCCGTGAAAAAGCTGTACCAGCCTGAAGCGCCGTCCTATTATGAAAGTGCGTCTTTTTCCGAAAACGTCCTTTACCTGTTCGGGGCTTGCGGCGGTGGAGATGTCGTAATCCTTAGGTTCCCTGCCGATCAGAAAATCTCTTACCGCGCCGCCTACTATATAGGTTTCAAAGCCGGATTGCTGAAGCCTGTCAACGGCACTTGTTATGTGAGGAGCTATTTTGCTTTTAAGGGTCATTGAGAAATCGCGCGGCTTTCTAAGTAGAATATGGTTTTTGAATTATTGTGTCCACAGAATCAAGCGAAGGGTCGCGCTTCGGGTAATCGGCGTTGAAATGAAGTCCCCTGCTTTCCTTGCGGCTGAGAGCGGAGTCGATTATTATTTCCGCGACTGAAGCGATGTTCCTGAGTTCTATCAGATCAGGCGTTATAAGGAAATCCCAGTAATATTTGTCGATTTCCTTTCTGATATTTTTTATTCTGGCCTTGGCCCTTTCCATGCGTTTATTTGTTCTCACGATGCCGACATAATCCCACATGAAACGTCTTATTTCGTCCCAGTTATGGGTTATGACGACCTGTTCGTCGGAGTCCGTAGCGTCTCCGCTGCTCCAGTCGGGTATGTTGCCGCTGGGATATCTGGCTTTTATGTCTGAGAGTTTTTCCTGTATATCGACATGGGAGAATTTGGCGATGACGAGCGCCTCAAGAAGGCTGTTGCTGGCGAGGCGGTTCGCGCCGTGGAGCCCGTTGCAGGCAACTTCGCCGACCGCATAGAGGCCTTTGATGCCGGTGAAGCCGTTGACATCGGTTTTTACGCCGCCGCAGGAATAATGCGCGGCGGGAACAACGGGGATCGGGTCCTTCGACATGTTTATCCCCACATCCATACATTTCTCAAAAATATTTGGAAAACGCAGGCGCAGGGTTTTTTCATCGTGATGTCTTATGTCCAGATAAACGCAGTCCTGTCCGCTTCGTTTCAGTTCGTTGTCGATAGCCCTTGCTACGGCGTCACGCGGCGCGAGGCTCTTCATGTCATGGTACTTGTCCATGAACTCTACAAGTTCACCGCTGAGGGATTTTCTCTTGAGCACGGCGCCTTCGCCGCGGACGGCTTCGCTTATGAGAAATGATTTTACTTTCGGATGGTAAAGTATAGTGGGATGAAACTGGAAAAATTCCATATTGGCTATTTCGGCGTTTGCCCTGTAGCACATGGCCAGACCGTCGCCGCAGGCTATATCGGGATTGCTGGTATAGAGATAAACTTTCCCGGCTCCGCCCGTCGCTACGGTAGTGGTGTATGAGCTGAAAGTCTTTATGCAGTTCGTGTGTATATCGAGGACATAAGCGCCGAGACAGCAGTTTTCCCCTATCCAGCCCAGACGCCACGATGTTATGAGGTCTATCGCGATGTGGTTCTCAAAAATATGTATATTGGGGTTTTCGCGGCATGCCGAGACGAGGGTATTTACGAGTTCTTCGCCGGTTATGTCCCCGGAGTGAAGTATGCGCCTTTTGGTGTGGCCGCCCTCTCTGCCGAGATGAAATTCGTCTTTATGCTTTTCATCCCCCAGTTCCCCGCGCGTCGTGAAACGCGTGCCCAGTTCAAGCAAGTCTTCGATTATATCGGGGCCGGCTTCGACTATTTTGCGCACCACTTCCTTTTTGCAGAGATGGTCTCCCGCCGAAAGCGTATCGGCAAGATGGTTGTCAAAAGAATCCTCATCATGTATTACGCAGGCGATGCCCCCCTGAGCGTATCTGGTATTGCAGTCGTCAATCTTTCTTTTGGTAACGACTGCGACGCTGCCGCTTTCAGCCAGACGGAGCGCGCAAGCGAGGCCCGCGAGCCCGCTCCCGATTATAAGATGATCAAAACGTAGACCTTTATCTGTTTCCATAAATTATAAAAAAGGATTATATTATTGATTTTTACAAAACACGATTTGAATAAATTACACTTCAGAGGGAATATTTTCTAATCGTTAATCAATCATTTTATTTTTATTAGGATTGGCATGGAAAAGAAAAATATGGGAAATACGGTTTTTGAAAAGCCGCTTTCAGAAGTGGAAATGAAAGCATCCAGGTCCGGGAACGAGGCATTCAGGATAAGCGCGCGCAGAAAATGGGCTGAACGTCTGCTGCTTGTGTTTTCGGGCGTAATTTATGCCGCGGCATTTCCCGACATGAACTGGTCATTTCTCGGATGGGTAGCCCTGATACCGCTTTTCTGGATAATAAAGGAGCAAACGCCCGGACAGGCGTGGCGCGCCGGATTTCTCTGGGGATACGCCTGGAGCCTGACTGCCTTCTTCTGGCTTCGTGAGATAGAAACATTCATACCGTATGGCATGTCGCTGATACTGGCGCTTTTTCCGGCTTTCTGGGCTATGGCCGTGCCGCCGCTTTTCAGATACCTGCTCATACCTTCCCACATACAGCTGAAAGGATATCACGAAGTCAGAAAGTTCAAAGGCTCGAACCCTTTCATGGAAATCCTTTTTGTCTTCGCGCTTGCATCATCCTGGAGCATAACCGAATGGATAAGAACATGGATAGCCACAGGCCTGCCGTGGAATTTTCTGGGAGTAACCCAGTGGCAGAATATTTCATTGATACAGATTTCGGAATACACCGGTGTTTACGGCGTGAGTTTTCTCCTGGCGGCTGTCAATATTTCTCTGGCGCTGGCTGTAAGAAACTGGATTAACTCTTATTCCGAAGGACGTTACAGGAGGCCTTATCCGCTTATAACTTCACTGCTGCTGGTGATGCTTGTCGTCGTTATCGGCTACAGATCGGCTTTGAAATACAGGCCGTTAAAGGAAAACAGCATCCGCCTGACGGCGGCAATTCTTCAGGGCGACATCCCGCAGTGCCGCGCGGGAACGGAAAAACAGACAGTCTATGCGCTGGATAAATACTCATCCCTGACCCGGCTGGCACTTATAATGAAACCGGATATAATTATATGGCCTGAAACGGCCGTGCCTCTGCCTTTCCGTGCCGACCATCCGCTTTGTGCCGAGTACAGGAACAGAATAAGAGGTTTTATCAAAGAGAGCGGAATCCCTTTTCTGATTGGTTCAATAGACTTCGGGGATGTCCCGAAAAACGCGGATAGAATCCCCGATATCTACAACAGCGCGCTCTTCATCAATAAAAAAGGGGAAATTGCCGACAAATATTACAAAATACATATAGTCCCGTTCGGTGAATTCGTTCCTTTTGCCGACTATTTCCCGAAACTCGTAAAGTGGATAGGGATGGGAAGAAATCTTTCAAGGGGAACGCTTTACAGTCCGTTGGAAATAAAGCCCGGCGTAAAAGGCGGAATGAACATCTGTTTTGAAGATATTTTTCCGTATATTTCACGCAATCACACGCTTGCCGGGGCAAATTTGCTTCTTGTGATTACCAATGACGCCTGGTATCCGAAAAGTTCCGAACCCGAACAGCATCTGGCAAATTCAGTTTTCAGGGCTGTTGAAAACCGTCGTCCCATGATAAGGAGCGGAAACAACAGTTGCAGTTGCCTTATTATGCCCAACGGCTTTATAAGCGACACTCTTTTTGTCGAGATTTTGCCGGACGGAAAGAAAAAACTTAACACCATAAAGCGCGGTGAAGGCTATACCAATTTTATTATTGACATAGACAAAAATCCTCCATTGACATTTTATACGCGTTTCGGAGATGTCTTTATCCTTCTCTGCTTCATAATACTGGGCTTCGCTTCCGGTTTAGCCCTCTGGAACTGGAGACAGAAAAAACAATGCCTCCTGAAGATACTGTCCGGATCCCCGCCTGATAAATGAAATAATTTAATTGTATAGGAAATTGTTATTCTGGGAACGGATTTGACGAAGCAAATCCCTCCACGCCAAAAGTAATGTCAATGAATAATTGTGGAGGGTTGCGCGTCGTCGCAACCGTCTTAAAATCCCGGCGAAGCCGGTTAAGTTCGTTGTATAGGAAGTTGTTATCAGTTTCATTTTTTTCTGCCGCAATGAAATGAGCGGACGCGAAACGTCATAAAAAATGGCACTTCGTGCCCGGAAAAAACGGAGTTTTTTCACGGAATGCCGGTATTCTACCTGCTAATTTATGGGCCTTTGCATTTCTTCATGTATGCGCATGCGGTTTAGAACTTCCTCATACTGCATGTCCGAAAGCGGCCTGTCCGGAATTTCCTTCTCTTTGGGATTCCTTTTTTCGTCTGACATTCTGCGTCTCCTTTCCGCGGCTTCCGCAAGAAAGGACGCAATAAAAAAGCGTACCCTAATCGCATCTGGTTGAGGTCCAGCCAGAACCTTACAGGAATGCAAAAAAGGGTACGCCGCAGTACCGCAGCGTAACCTCTAAAGCAACGTTCCCTGTATAAAACTGGCTGGTTTCAACCAAAACGCTTGCCGAAGCTACGATAATTTTTTTTCTTTGCGTTTTTGTGCCTTTGCGTTAAGTTTTCTAATTTTTCTTAACCGAAGATAAATCCAGCAGGTGAAAATCCGGTTCAGCCTGGAGTACATGATAACATGAAATATTACTTGGAAGCGTAAAATACCATTCGCAACTTTTTAAAGGCCTTGCAAATCTGAAATAACAAAATCCGTCTTTGCCGTCAGCAATGATAAATTCCATAAAATCACCTCCGTATTCATTACTTATCTTCCGCCGAGAAAGAAAAAAGGCTGTAATCTGATTTTTCAGATTTTATCGTGAAAGCCTCTTGTGAAGCTGGAAGATATGTTTTAGTGATATCAGAGATTTCATTTTTGGAATATCTGTCCAGACAATATGAAAAACCGGTAATACCGTCATTGAGCATAAATGCATAAAATCCCGGATTTTCCGCGACAAAAACATCAAGGTCAAAATAGAATGCCTGTTTCCCGTTATACTCAAAATAGCGGAATTTACCATGCCATTTTTCTGAAAGAGAACTCTTTGAAAGACTTTTTTTGAAGTTGTCGTCAAGAGAAATTCTGCTGTAAACGTTGTAAATTTCCCGGCATTTTATTATGACGGTATAATCCTGAAAATCATTATAAAATAGAACAGGATATTTATCCACCTCTAAAATGTACCAGCAATTTTTTTCATTTCCAAATGAGTCGCTAACATTTCAGGAGAAGATCCTGACATCATCAAATGAGCATCAAACGTAAGGCATCCTGTTAATACAAGGCATAAGAAAAAAAAGAAGAAAAATTTAAACATTATTTAATCCTTAAGTTCAAATTAATCAGCACAATCTATTGTATGAGTTTCAGGCAGGAAAAATTTCATATCAATAGTTAATACATTCATATCTTGGTAGTCCCATACTCTATTAGATATTATACTCCATTCCATATGCCAGTCAATAGTGAATGTTACTGAAGATCTACCATTTTCAAACTTGGAAATATAATTTTTCATAATCCGCTTATCAAAATAATTGTCAATAAAATCATTAAAAGTATCTACATTCATATTTTTTATTTCTACATTTCCCTCATATCCACTGAAACATTGCATGAGATAGGCGTAAGCAATTTTGTATCCGTTCTTATGTAATTTATATATAAGTTCTTTTTGGGTCGTATAAATATTTGTAGATGGAGTCGCTATATATCCGACAGGATTTCCATGCGCATATATTATTATCCCCCATATATTTTCTATGTTAAGTTCTAAAGCCTCAAGCAACGCACTAACTGTGTCTGCTTTTACGATTTTATAACCATAAGTTAATAGATCAACTCCTAGAAAAGTACCGATGCTTCCACCCAGATTAACAACACGACCATAAAGTCCTCCTCCTCTCATGATATCTGCACAGATCAGGACATTTGGGACTGATACCATATCAATGACCTTTATAGCAGGATAACGTCTGTTTACTTTATAAGTAGCAATTCTGCACCATTTGTCGAATTCTTCAGGGTCGAGTTCGATGATTTTCGCCAATTTCTCTTTGCTTGAATACATGCTTTCGGCTTTATAGTAGCGTCTTGGCTGGCCTCTGGAAGCAGAGGTCGCTTCCCATCCTGTTTTTTCTTCTTCTTAATAGTTTAATTGAAACAGGGCCTTCACCCTGTTCCTGTCCGTGTTTACGGAAAGGGGTCAGAAGCCGTGCATGTTTTCATCGTTCATGAGAGCGTCTGAAGACTTTACCGTTATGGACGAGCCGGAGGAGTTCAAAGGCTCCGGTTTCGGGTCTGACGGTATTGTGAGAATTCCCGCTGAAAGGTCTTTGAGCAGGGCAATTGTCCCGTCGTACGACTGTTTGATTTTAGGCGGGACTTCAGCGCCGGCGCCGCGTTTGTAGAGCTCGTATTCGGCGATTGCCAGTGCCCATTCTTCAGTGAGGTCATTTGAGGGAAGGGGAGTCTGGTAGCGTGTTGCCGCATAGCCGTCGATGAGACTTTCGGCCCTTGTGATGACGCTTTCCAGCAAGGCCGTTTTAGCTGTTCCGCTGACTTTGCAGAGGCTGTCGAGCCTGCTTTCGGTCATTCTTTCCGTTAAGAGTGTTGAATCGATGTAGTTACCCATTTTTTTCTCCTTGTTATATTGTTTAACTCTACTCAAACGCGGAGCGTCAAAGAGAATTCCGATAAAAAAGAAGAATTTTTTTATTGTTTCGCGTAAACTATGGTTTTTCCGAAACGGAGAGAGCTGAATTTGTCGGTGAGACAATATGTGTTTTCCATGGCCCCGAGGACGAGGAAGCCTCCCGGAGTGAGCATGTCATAAAACTGGTTCAATATCCTTGACTTTGTTTTATCATCAAAATAAATCAGCACGTTTCTGCAGACGATGAATTCAAAAGTGCCGATAGCGGAGAACGGCTTGACCAGGTTTACCTGACGGAATTCCACCATTTCCTTTATCGAATCTATAATATGCCATTGGGTGCCTTCTTTACGGAAATACTTTTTTTTATGTTCATCGTTGAGCCCGCGCGAAATTTCTATTTCGTTGTATTTGCCGCTTATGGCCCTGGCGAGGACAGCGCAGGATATATCTGTTGCCAGTATCCTTATATCGGAAGAGCTTATGCTGTTTCCTACGCAGTTCTGAAGGAGCTCCCGGACGATGATCGCGAGTGTATATGGCTCTTGTCCGGTAGAAGAGGCCGCCGACCATATTCTCAGTTTGAGATTCTGAAAGGGACCCTGTGTTTTCTGTTTTTTTAAAGTATCAAAAAGGGACGGCAGTATATTGCTTCTTATTGCTTCAAAGGGGTGTTCGTCGCGGAAGAATGAAGTTTCATTTGTTGTGATGGCCTCGATTATTTTCAAGCGGTTCTGTTCGTTGGCTTCTTCCTCTTTCAATTTTCTGTAATAGTCGCCGAAAGTTTTGCATCCGGCCTGCTGCGCCAGTGGGCCGAGCCTCTGTGTGATAAGGTATTTTTTATCTTCTCTTACGACTATTCCGCATGTGTGATAGATGAAATCACTTAAGAGCATGAATTCCTGATCTGATAAATCCTGCATATTTTAATCCTGAACTTGCGGCGCTTATTTTCCGTATATTATTTTTGCCGCCGCTCCCGGTATTTCCATAAGCGGCAGAATATCGTCAACATTTCCTGTAGCGGCGGCGCTTCCGGGCATGCCCCAGACTACGCTGCTTTCCTCGTCCTGTACTATTACATGGGCTCCCGCGCGTTTCAATGGGGCCAGGCCCTTTGTTCCGTCATTTCCCATTCCCGTAAGTATTATGGCTAGAAGATTTCCGTTGCAGCAGTTTGCCGCGGACCTGAAAAGAACATCCACGGAAGGTTTGCATCCGTTTTCAGGCGGCTGGTCATTGATGGCTATACGTATTTCACCGTTTGAGAGGAGTCTCTTCACCGTCATGTGTTTTCCGCCTGGCGCTATATATGCATGGGCTTCTTCAACAAGATCTCCTTCGGAAGCTTTACTTTAGCGCATAAATCGGACATTGCCTATGCCGCGGTGATATCCCCGGTCGGCCTTATGACATTCATGTCCTCTGATTTTTCGATTATGAATTCAGTGCCTGTCTGGATTGTAAAGTAAGCGCTTACTTCATTGCCTTTTTCGTTGAATTCCATTGAATCGGCGAGAGCGTTCACGAGGGGCAGGCCGCGGTGCCGTATTTTGAGAGGGTCTTCCGGGATTGCGAGATTGATATTTCTGTAATCAAAGCCCTCACCTTCATCGGTTACGCTAATTTTGAATCTTCTGGCGTTTAACTGTTCTATTGAACACTGCACCAAGAGCGCGGCTATGTTTTTGTTTCCGTGTTCGATGGCGTTTATCATTGTCTCCCGTATGATGAGTTTTATTCCGGAGAACCCTCGCGGATTTTCTCTTTCTATGAATTCCCTGCTCAGCTTGACTACTCTTTCCACAAGCTTCATTTCAGAGGATATCACGAATTTAACTGAGCTCTCATTTTCTTCTATCTTGAACATTGCATCTTTCCGATTTTTTATTCAGGTATTTCTATGCCGATCAGAAGCATGTCATCAACATATTTACTTTTACAGAAAAGCTTTATATCCTGCCAAACGTTCGAGACCATATTCTGGATGGAATTCCAGTAATGTTTCCGGATGAATTCTCTAAGTCCCGCCTCTTCAAGTTTTACCCTTTTCCCGGATACACCGTCGATGCTTACGCATGAGCATATTCCGTCTGTATACATTATCAGCCTGTCTCCGGGGCCGATATTAAATTTGCGGACTTCAAAAGACGGATTGTCCATTATGCCAAGAACATTTCCCGAACATGGCGAGAAAGGGCGCAGGATGGAATTCGGATTTTTTGACTTGAAGCGCAGGAGGCGCGGATGGGAAGCCGATACGCTTTCAACCCAGAGTTCATCAAGATTTATCCTTATGAAAAGAGCTGTCACCAGACGCTCGTTCATGCCGTTGTTGAGCAACTGTTTGTTCAGTATCTGAAAAAAGTTTTCGCCGCTGTTTTCAAGTCTGGTGTTTTCATCGAAAAAAGTCTTGAGCATTATTGTGTGATAAGACGCGCCCATATCATGGCCGGCGACATCGGCGACAAGGATGTCACAGCCGCTTTTCGTATCGTGGACTGCCGCAAAATCTCCCCCGAGTTTATCCTTTGTCACCGATGCCGAAGCCAAATTTATTCTGTTGCTTTTCAGAGGCGTTCCCAGTATTTCCTTATATGCGCTTATCGCGGAATCAACAGAATTGCATAATGATGTAAAGTTCTTTCTGTAGCTTTCCAGTTTTCTTTCAATGTCAAAAAAGCGTTTTTCGGCGTTTTTCTCCTCTTCTTTTCTTGCGTTTGTCTTCGTGAATACCTGTTTTATTTTTACGAGGAGATCTTCTTCTGAAAAAGGTTTGTCCAGATATTCCTCGCAACCTTCTCTGAGCAGTTCGATTATAGTTGCCTTGTCACCGAAGCCGGTAAATGCTATTACAGGCATTGTGATATTTTTTGATTTCATTTTTCTTATGAGCTCCACCCCTGTCATTTCCGGCATCTGCAGATCAGTGAGCAGGAGGTCATAGAGTTCATTTTTTTCCTCGCTTTTGTCGAGAAGTTCAAAGGCACTTGTTCCATCGGGCGCGGTGCTTACATTATATCCCGCCCTTTTCAGTAATACGTTCAGGCTGAACCTTGTATTTGCTTCATCTTCAACTACCAAAATATTTTTCCCCATAATCTTTGGGTCTCCCCCCTAAAAAAATAAAAATTGAAAAGCTGAATGTTATAAAGCAATCAATATGCCAATCGTTGTGTTTGTTTTGTTATATGCTCGCAGTAAAGCCCTTGCGGTAATTGCTTTGCCGCATTTTTATTTTGTAGGGGGTACAAAAAAAGTTGTGACAGGATTTCAGAAGTTAGGAAAAATGGGGAAAGGGAGTGAAAAAATGTAAATTATATTATTCAGAAAAGTTGTGACCCCCTGAATATTTTTCAAAGGGAATTTTCTTTGTTTTTCTTCAATCTTTTGCTTAATGCCTGTTGAGATATGCCGAGTATTTCCGCGGCAATGCTCTGGTTGCCGTTTGCGCGGGAGAGGGCCTCTGTCATGAGTTTTTCAGTTATCTCCCTGATTGTAGGCAGATTTTGCGGGAAGATGATTTCCATGTCTTTTTCGGTGTCGGAGACTGAAATACTTTCGGTCCTCTCCGTTTTTATTCTTCGCAGGAAAGTATCCATGGAAAGCATCATCGACTTATGATTGCTGATGGCGTCAAAGACCATGGCCCTCAGTTCCCTGATATTGCCGGGGAAGTGATAGGTTTTTAAAAGTGTCACGAGCTCTTTAGGGTATGACGGCGTTTTTTTGCCGAATTCTTCAGCGGCCTCACAGAGGAAAAAATCGAGCAGATATGGTATGTCTTCCGGTCTTTCTCTGAGAGGGGGTAATTTTATGTGATGTGTCTGGAGCCTGAAAAAGAGGTCTTTCCTGAACTGGCTTTTGAGTGAACTCCCCTTAATATCCTTGTTTGTCGCCGCGACGATTCTCGCGTCTGATTTTTTTATTGTATCAGAGCCGATAGGGACATATTCACGTTCCTGAAGCAGGCGGAGCAACTTTATCTGTGTCTCATCGTTCAGGTCACCTATTTCATCAAGAAATAGTGTGCCTTCGGCGGCTTCTTCCACGAGCCCTTTTCTGTTGGCGCTGGCACCGGTGAAGGAGCCTTTGATATGGCCGAAGAGAGTATCTGAAAACATATTGGCGTCGAGCCCCGCCAGATTCACCGGAATGAATTTTCCGCTCCTGGCGCTCAGCTTATGTATCGAGTTGGCGATAAGTTCTTTGCCAGTGCCAGTTTCGCCTGTTATAAGAACAGCCTGTCTGCTCGGGGCGATCGCTTCACAATACTGGAATATGTTTTTCATTTTAGGGCTTCCGGTTATGATGGAGGCGAAAGCCTGAGGATTGTCAACTTTATCATCCAGGAAGTGATGCTGCATCATGAGATTTTCGCGTAAGAGCTCATAGAGGTCAATGGTATTTTTGACACAGGTTACAAGGCGGTTGCGGTCAACGGGTTTTACAATATAATCTGAAGCGCCCTTTTTCATGCATTCGACGGCGGTATTCACATTGTCAGCGGCGGTAATTACGATTACGGCAGTTTCAGGAAAATCTTTTTTTATTTCTGAAAGCAGCTCGATGCCGTTTTTGCCGGGCATGTTCAGGTCGAGGAGTATTATTTTAGAGTTGAGACTTCTGATTTTATCAAGACATGTCCGGCAGTCTTCGCACTGTACGGTATTGTTTATCCCCGAGGATGCCAGAGCTACGGAAGTGCTGAGGAGGGCATTAGGTTCATCGTCTACAAGGAGTATAGGAAATTCAGGAAATTTTTTCATAAGCGCCACACAAAAATTTCACCCTTCAGATTTATCAATATACGGCGGTATCAGGATTGTTACAACTGTGCCTTCTCCTACTTTCGACTGAAAATTGATCTCCGCTTTAAAGTCTTTAAGTATTCCTGCGGATATTGAGAGGCCCAGACCCGTGCCTCCGGAATCTCTTTTAGTAGTGAAAAATGGGTCCATTATTTTCGACATATCTTTTTCTGGTATACCAGTGCCCTCGTCTTCTATTCTGAGCATTACTTTTCCATCGGGGTTGATGTCTGTCGTGACCGAGAGTTTTCTGTTTTTGTCGGGAAGGGCCTGGCAGGAGTTTTCTATGAGATTTATGACCACCTGCTCAAGTCTCTGGAAATTGCCTTTTAGCGGTGGTATATCCTTTCTGCAATTCACCAGCAGATGATTTGTTGATTTCTTTATCATGTTTGAGAGCAGGGTCAGAGACGTGTAGATGACATCATTTATATCGACAATCTCATCCATTGACACACTGTCCCTGGCATAATTTTTCAATCCACCCACGATATTTTTTATTCTTTCGGCCCCTTCCTGTATTCCGTTGAAGAGGGACGGGATGAATTCACTCATCTCTGAATAAGGCAGTCCGGCGACAGAAAAATCGCCGTGGGTTTTCACGTATTCCTGCAGGACTGGAACTATGCTTTTCCAAGTATCATGCAGGATAGGAGTATTCAGCATTATGAAATTTGTGGGATTATTTATTTCATGGGCCACTCCGGAAACCAGCAGGCCCAGCGATGCCATTTTGTCGGCCTGTATCAGCTGCATTCTGTGTTCTTCGGCTTCTTTTTCCGCCATTTTTCTGTCCGTGATGTCAGTGAATGTTTCTATGTATGATTGAAAGCGTCCTTTTTCACTGAAGAGAGCGAGGCCCGACACTATCACATTCAGTTCTTTTCCTTTCAGGCTCAGGAGTTTTGCTTCGTAATTTGAAAGAAAACCGTTTGAACGCCTGTCATGTTCCTGCCGGATTATTTCTATGTTTTCATTGGAGATAAAAGAAAAGCAGTTTCTGTCTCCGATATCCTCAAGGCTGCTTATTTCAAGCATGTCCATCATCTTAGGGTTTACAAAAAGTATTTTTCCGTCTGTGGAGAGCTGCCAAATGCCGACCTGAACTGTCTCTGTAAGTTTTCTGTACTGCTTTTCACTTTCTTTGAGGGCGTCTTCTATTATTTTACGTTCACTTATGTCATTAAACATTGTCGCGAACTGGTTTTTCTTTGGACTGAAAGCGAATATGCTGAAATATTTTCCAAGTGACTTTGAATAATTTTCAAAGGAAACAGGATTTCCGTTTAAAGCCACCTGTCCATATATTTCAATCCAGTATTTTTCCAGGTCCGGAAAAATTTCCAGAGCGGTTTTCCCTATGATTTCTGCGGCTTTGACGCCTGTCAGTTTTTCGAAGGCCGGGTTTATTTCCAGAAAACTGTAATCAATGGGATTGTTAGAGTTGTCGCAGATTATTTCATGCAGCGCGAAGCCGCTTGTCATGTTTTCAAAAAGAAGACGGTAGTCATTGTCCCTTTCCTGAACAGCTTGTTCTGCGGCCTTGCGCGCTATGATTTCTGTCTGGAATTCGCTGATTGTGTTTTCCAGATTTTTCTCCGTCATCTTCTGTTCCGTGATATCGAATACGCTGGCGTATATGACTTTTTCATCCTGATAATGTCCGGATAGCAGTGAAAGCAGCGCATAAAATGAGCTTCCGTCAGCTTTCTTCAGCTTCAGTTCGAGATTTTCAATGCGCCCTGTCGCGGCAAGGTCCTGATAAACTCTTTTTCTGTCTTCCGAGTTTTCGTAAAAGTTCATCACGTTTACTTTGTTGTAATTTTCAGGAGCGACTTGAAAGAGGGTCAGTGCCTGAGGGTTTGCGAAGAGCAACGCGTTATCCGGGATTCTTACTATGAAGAGAGCGGCGGGGCTGGCTTCAGCTATTGTCCTGAAACGTTTTTCACTCTGGCGCAGTGATTCTTCAGTTTTTTTCCTGAGTTCTATTTCCTCTTTCAACTGGTTATTTATTTCCGATAATTCGGCGACAGTTTCCTCCACTTTTCCGGACATGCGGTTTCGTGCCGATATAAGTTCCTTTTCCAATTCCATCATGAGAGTTATATCGCTGTAGCTTCCGCGTCTTCCTAATTTTTCGCCTTTTTTGCCTATGACAGATTTGTATGTATGGCGTACCCATTTTATCATGCCGTTTTTAGTTACTATCCTGAATTCAGCCGGCATGTACTCAATTTCTGTATCTCTGATATGGGAGAGCCAGATATCTTTGTCGTCAATGTAAACTATGTGGTCGAGGAGTGTCGGGTCTTTGATGAATTCCTCCATGCTGAGGCCTGTAAATTCCATACAGGATGGCGATATATATTGGAAGTTATTATTTTCATCTATCAGATATATCATGTCCGAAGCAAATTCGGCGAGAATCCGGTATGCTTCCTGACTTTTGTCGAGTTCTTTTTCTGTTTCCGACACTTTTTTGACGTAAGAAGACAGCAGTTTCCGCATGTCGGGAGAAGCATCTTTTTTCGTGTTTTTCCGTTCTTTTGTCATTTTGTATGTCTTCAGTTGTTTTCAATAAAAAGATTGCAGCTGTCATCAATTTGCGCCAGAAATTCCAAGCTGAAAAAACGGAAAAAAACCAGCGCCGGCAGGACAATCAGAGTACTCAGATACGGTATCGACAGCACTATGAACCCGGTACAGCATGTGCATATGCAGACTATAAACAGAATTAGTTTTATTCCTATATTGAGTATGCAAACGAGCATGATGTATTTTGAAAATGCCCACGGATGTTTTCTGAAGAGACTGTAAACATTTATGATCGCGGGCAGCGATTTTATATTCTTTTTGTACATCATGGGTATTGCGAAATGCTTGAAGAGAAAGAAAAGTACCGTAAAGAAAAGACTGATCACCGTTATGATTAAAACGCATACAGCCAAGCTTATCGCTATGCCCGGGTCAGGCCACGAAAATGATTTTTCCGCAATACTCTGTTTTATCCAGGTGAAAGCGAGTACCCCCATTACAGCCAGCCCTGTCAGTAAAATCATAATCCCGATTATGTTTGTCAAAACCCTGAATATGAATACCGAATTCCCCAGGGAAGTGTTTTCTCTCCACGGGCGCGCTATATCCGGACTTCTTGTGAGAATATTATCAAGGAACACAAATTCAAATCTGGCTTTCAGCCATGACAAGAGAAATACCAAAAGCACTGCAGCCGTAAAAATAAGTCCCGCCAGAAGCATTATTATAATAAAGTTTTTGAGAGAGAATATATTGCTGAGACTGCTTCCGGTTATATGCGACGGGGAGACTGATGACAAGAAGTCAGAGACAATATTTTTTTGTATTCCCTGTGATGAGCTTCCTGATGGCTGAGGCAGAAAAACCTTGAAAAGATCTCCGAAGTTGACAGGCATGAATTCTATCCCTTTTCCAATTGTCTCGCCCATGAACGCGAGCCATGCCGAAAAACCGAATACTATCCATTTTACAAAATCGAACGGCTTGAATAAGACTTCCTCTGTTCTTGTTATCGCGCTGTTCAGCGCGTCCATACAACTTATCCTGCTCATTTTTTAATACCTCCATTTATTATTTTGAAAAGGTTTTCTTCTATTAGTTTTTTCTGTTCCGGCCAGAGTATCTGAGGAAGTTTTCCGCATGGGAACCATTTCAGTTCATATTCATGGTTGCTGTCTGTGGGAACGGCATTTTTCTGTGTGGAGCTGAAGAGGTAATAATGAATCTTTTTCCACGAGGTTTTTTTGTAATCCATCCGCTCAAAACATCCCAGATATTCCATGAGAATGAGTTCTGTTATTCCTGTTTCTTCGCCTATTTCACGTTTTGCGGCGGCTTCTGTCGATTCGCCTTTTTCCACTTTTCCCTTGGGAAGAAAACAAGAGGAGAAAGCTTTTTCCTTTACAAACGCGATGTATGCCGAATTGTTATGATACCTTACTACTATCCCTCCGGCGCAGATATGTTCAGGGAGACCTTCGGGGCGGCTGAACCAGCATTGGTCGATTATATCAGCCATATTGTATTGGCCCTTTCCGTTAGAACACGCGGCATATTTTGATATTATAATACCTTTTAGCTATAATATAACATATATTCTGCCTGATGTCTAAGTGTTAATTTGTGGAGAAGCTTTTTTCTTCAGCTTTAAATCCCTGATAAAATATGGATTATTGGGAGATTTTAATTGATTTGAGGGCAATCATGCGTTAAAATAAACGACCGTATATTCATAATATTGTTACAGGAGGAATTCTGGTATGGCTAAGAAAATAAAAGATTCAGATATTTCGCATGAGCTTTTTGATGATTTCGACCGTTTTGAGCATTTTGCCATCAACAACTGGAAGAAAATTATTTACTTCTGCTGCGCGGCAGTTCTTCTTGTCGCCGCCGGAGCTATCGCCATGGCAATAAGCAATTCAATGGAAGCCAAAGCGGTTTCCGCAATCGCAGGCGCTGAAACCGCCGCTGATATTTCTAAAGTACTGAAAGAATATTCAGGGCATCCCGCCGCGAATAACGCAAGACTTCGCCTCGCTTCACTTTATTCTTCACAGAAGGAATACGACAAAGCCCTTGAGCAATACCAGTTTCTTGTGAACGCCAACGTCCCCGATGTAGTGCGCCAACGCGCTGAAATGAATATAGCCTATATATGGGAGCTTCAAGGGAACAAGGAAAAGGCTGCTGTCAAGTTTGCCGAGATAGGCGCTAATTCGATTCTGCCGGAAGCCGTCAGGTCAGAGGCCAATTACAGCGCGGGCAGAATATATGCTTCCATTAAAAGCGTTAACAAGGCCATCCCGCTTCTCGAAAGCGCTTACGTCAATAAGCCGCGGAACAGTTCTTCCGTTTTCTGGCGTGGACAGGCCAAGCTTCTGCTTGAAAGGCTCAAAAGCGCGTCCGATGTCGGCAGCAAGGGCTGATTACGGATGGTCCAATGCCTGAATTAAGCAAAAATCAGGAAACGCTTCTCCGTTCTCTTTATACGAGGCACGGCAGAAAAAAACATAATTTATGTGTTTGCGAGGGGCTTCGCTGTTGCCGGGAATTCTATGCTTCCAGGCCAGACCTGATTGAATTTGCCGTTTCCTCCTCTGATTTCGACTCGTCCAGACTGCCGGGGCCGGACTTTATGGTAGTCCCGGCGGATTCATTCCGGAAGATATCTTCCACTATTGAAACGCAGGGTGTTCTTATTGTAACGCGGAAACCGGATTTTCTTTCACCGGAAGAAGCACCCTCCGCCCCTTTCATACTGGTACTGGACAGAATATCCGATCCCGGTAATTTCGGCACAATTCTACGCACTGCCCAGGCTGCCGGATTGAACGAAATATGGTTTACCGAAGGTTCCGTTGACCCTTTCAACAACAAGGTTATAAGGGCGGCTATGGCCGTTCAGTTTACATTGAGACTTCGTGAATTCAGCTCGCTGGAAAAAGTTTCAGAGGCCCTCTCTCGTTTTCATTACGGTACGGTTTACAGGACAGACCCTCATTTCGGGAAAAATATTTTTCGGGAGAAAAATATTTTTGACCGCTCCGCTGTTATTCTCGGAAGCGAGGGCGACGGCGCAGGGGAACTGCCCGATTCCATACCTCTTACAATACCGATGCCCGGCAATGCAGAATCTATAAACGTGGCCCAGGCCGCGACAGTTATCCTCTTTGAATACGTGCGTACCCTAAATCTGCCGTGATATTATTTCTTAAGTTTTGCGCAGAAATTTTTGAGCCTTTCAGCAGTTTTCTTTATGAGCTCGTCGGCACAGGCGTAGGAAAGTCTTATATGACCTTCAGTTCCGAATGGAAGTCCGGGAACTGCCGCTACTTTGTCTTCGCTCAGAAGCCTTTCGCAGAACTCCGCTGAATTTATTCCGAACGATGAAACATCACAGAAAAGATAAAACGCTCCGGACGGCCTGATGCATTTTATGCCAGGTATCGCCGATACCAGATTGTATATGAGGTCTCTCCTTGAAGCGAAAACATCGCGCATTTTCTCAATTTCAACATTTGATGTCAAGGCTGCCAGCGCCCCATATTGTGCGAATGTCGTAGGATTGGATGTTGTATGGCTCTGAAAAGCGGAAACTCTTTTCGCCAGCCACAGCGGCGCGCTCAGATATCCAAGTCTCCAGCCGGGCATCGAATATGCCTTGCTGAAGCCGTTTACGGTTATGGTCAGGTCCGATATTTCTTTTCCGAGAGAAGCTATACTTACATGCGGAAGCTCTTTGTCATAAACAAGCTTTTCATAAATTTCGTCGGAGAGTACCATAAAATTGTTTTTTACCGCTATATCAGCGATGGCTTTTATAGTTTCTTTTCTGTAAATCGCGCCTGTCGGATTGGACGGTGAATTAAGTATGAGCAGTTTTGTATTTGGTGTTATTGCGGCTTCCAGGTCTTTCGGGAGAAGCTCGTAATTATTCTCCGCCTTGCAGTTGATCAGCACAGTTTTCGCTCCGGTTGCCTTTACCATTTCGGGGTAGCTTACCCAGTAGGGAGCGGGGATAATCACTTCATCGCCGGGGCCGCAGAGGGATACTATTGCGCTGAATACGCTGAATTTCGCGCCGGGGGCGACAACCACCTGTTCGGGGCTGGATGGAACGCCGTTTTCTTTTGTCAGCTTTTCCGCGATAGCCTTCCGCAATTCAGGTATTCCGGTAGCCGGGGTATATTTTGTCTTGCCTTTTTTCAATGCGTCTATGGCAGCGTCTTTGATGTAATCCGGTGTATCGAAATCCGGTTCACCCGCAGACATGCTGCATACGTCATGACCTTCTGCTATCAGAGCTTTTGCCTTTGCCGCTATCGCAAGCGTTTCCGACGGAGCGAGCGATCCCATTGTCCCTTTTGTCTGCTGTAAATCTTTCATCTTTGCGTCATGCCCCTTTTGATAAAAAATCATTAATTATGCGGCAGATGGGATTATCCTCTATCGCCACTATTTTTGTTTCCCTCTCGACACTCTCAGGAGCGTCGGAAGCGTGTGCCGTATTTACCATCACATCCTGTCCGAAGTCGCGCCTTACGGTTCCGCCCGGAGCTTTAGTTGGGTCTGTCGGTCCGAGAACGTTCCTGATTTTCGATATGGCGTCTTTGCCTTCGTATATAAGTATCATGCACTTTACAAGGCCCGGGGCGCCAAGCTCGCTTTCTTTGCAGCTTTCAGGGCGTTTCCCTGACATGAATTCTATGATTCTATGGAACTGGTCGTCGGCATAATCAAGGCCGACAGTTTCCGTAAGTTTCGATTCATCCTCTTCATGGAGTTTTATCTCAAATTCGGCTTCAAGCAGCTCTTTGGCTTTTTTGCCGATGACGGGGGCCAATTTTTTCCTGAGAACATTTTTAACGGGCCCATAGAATTCGAGAGCGTTTGCGACGGACATCTGATATATTTTGCATCCTACAATCCTCAATCCGGTACGGCTGAGCATATCAATAATATTGCCGGGTTTTGTGCTGGGATGACGCCAGTTGTCGGGCTTTATGATTACCAGTGTCTGTTCAAGAGCGGTTTTTTCCTTGATGAGATTTTTAACAATATTCGGTTCTTTTTCCATGAACTTCGCGAATATCCTGAGATTTTCGGTAGCTGATGTCTGATCGCACGGTGTAAGCACAGCAGGTTCGAAATATTTTACTTCGCCGTTTGGGGTAAGTACCATGTCGGCATATGTATCACGGATTGTTTCCCCTGTAATCGCCGCTTTGGATACGGGGCGGGGGAGGCTTCCGGCTATGGAATAAAGTTTTTTGCAGGCGTCTTCACCTTTGAAGAACAACATCATAATTCTTTCTTTCTTACCATCTGCCGCCGGAGCAAAGTTGTCCTTTACGTAATCACTGAGGAGTTTTGCCGCCTTTTCATCCCTTTTCCCTACTGTCCGCTTTATCGCTGC
The DNA here is from genome assembly GCA_001803225.1 of Lentisphaerae bacterium GWF2_44_16. Taxonomy (GTDB): domain Bacteria; phylum Verrucomicrobiota; class Lentisphaeria; order Victivallales; family GWF2-45-14; genus GWF2-44-16. The sequence goes on from MHBF01000200.1 coordinate 31,181, forward strand.
CGCGTATTCTTCCGTCAATTCTTGTGAAGGACAGATAATCCGGGCACCTGCCAGTTCAAGGTCGGATCTTGAGAGCAGTCTTGCTATAACCCCGCCGGTTCTCGATTTCATTATCGTGTAAGGGGTTATTATCAAGTAAGAAAGTTCCATTGCCATATTCCACCTCTTCTTAAATTAAGTTTATAATTATGATATTTTAATCAGATTAATTTACATTTTCCCGTGTCAATCGGCAAATTGAAACAAAATACCGGAGCAAAGGAATTATCCCTTTTTAGGAGGCGCATAAGATATATTGATTTCAGTTAATATCAATATCAGTCAGAGTTTTTCTTCTTCAGTATTTCAGTTTTCGCGAGTTCAGTTATTTCCAGCAGCTTCTTTTTTTTCAAGTTTTCCGGAAGCTCCGCGAAAGCGTCAAGGAGTATTTTCTGATCGCTTGTCAGCATAAGTCCCTTGCCGTTGCTGAAGTCATTATTTTTATCCATATCAAAAGATTTCGGAAGATACGGCTTCAGGACGGGATAAATCTGGTCCCATGTGTCGTCGGCTATTGTCTTTGTCTGCTTGCTCAGGTATCTGCCTATTGTCTCCACATTCACATTTGCCTTCATGGCCAAGGCTGATTTTGAGCCCAGGCTTTCAACGCAACCCTGCAACGCTCTTACGATGTCGTCAGTTATTTTCATAGTCCCCTGTTGTGTAATTGTTTACTTTTTTAATATAAATAGATGAAAAAACGCAAAAATCAAATCTTTTTCTCCCGGAAGAAGCCTAACACTGGAAAAGTTTCCATATAAGATTGGCACTTTAGTCTATTGTAAAAGAACTCTTGGGGATTTAGATTTCAGCTTTTCAGAATTATTAAGAAAGCCTTTGAATGAAATATTTTCTGACAATATTGCTCCTGCTTTTCATCTCCGTGGCGCAGAATTCCCTGAGCGCGGAGGATGCTTTGTCGACGGTCCCGGAAGAACTCTATAAGAGCGCCCTTCTCTGCATGAAAGATGACTCCGCCGACAGAAAAAAAGTCCTGGAACTTTTCCTTAAAGCTGAAAAAGAAGGTTACAGGGAAAAGGACGTCTATCTCATAATAGGCAGAATATATGCCGGGGAGGGTGATCAGGAAAGGGCTTTCAGATGGAATGAAAAAGCCGCCCTGAAAGGCAGTACGGAAGGCGCACTCAGAATAGCCATGGCATATTGTTATGGCGAGGGAATTGAACAGGATTATGAAAAGGCCCTGAAATGTTTTCTGAAGGCCGCGGAAAAGGGTGACGTCCGGGCGGAGGAGCACGTTGGAATATGTTATCTCATGGGACTCGGTATTTCTCGCGACAGTGAAGAAGCGTTCAAATGGTTTCTGAAAGCCGCGGCAAAGGGGCATTCACCGGCGCAGATGCGGGTAGGTGAATATTATTTATACAATGAAGGCAAAAAGGATTTTGCGAAAGCGGAGGAGTGGCTTCTCAAGGCGGCGGAACAGAAAAATCCCGAGGCTATGAATTTACTCGGCGAAGCTTATATGGAGGGCGGCCCCGGGATTGGAAAAAATCAGCGTCTCGCGTTTGAATGGTATTCCAAAGCCGCTGAATTGAATAACCCCGAAGCGCTGAAAAACCTTTCAGATTGTTATTATTACGGCAAGGGGACGGAAAAGAACAGTAACGAAGCGTTGAAATTCTATGAAAGGGCCGCCGAATACGGTTATACTGACGCGCAGTTCAAGGCTCTTATCCTCTCACTGGAAAAAAAAGATCTGGACAAAGCTGTAAAATATGCCAGAATGCTCGAGAACTCTGAATACGCGAAAGAGTATGAAATCGCAATTGCCGACTCTGTGATATGCGTGGACGATATTTCCAAGGGAAATATCAAGGGGCTTTTTCATCTGTTCAAAAAATATGCTCAGGAAATCCTTATTATTCTTTTCATAATCCTGAGCATAATCGCGTTCTGTGCGGGAGGAATGATTTTTTTACTGCTTATCCTGTATTTCATATCTTCCAGGAAGACAATCTCCCCGGGCCCGCTTAAGACGCGTGACGCTTTTTCAGCTTTTATTATTATGTTTCTGAGCCATCTTGTTTTCGGTTTCGTATTTGGTATTGCGGGTATTTTTGTGGCAGGAAAATTAAGCAGGGAACCTGAATTGTATTTCTTTCTTTCAGTACTACTTGCGGCAGTCGCGGCAAATATTTTCAACGCGCTCTTATGGTTTCTGATTATAAAGTTGCGCAAATACGGGATAAAGGAAACTTTCCATTTCAGCAATATGCCCTTCCGAAAATGGATATACTGGGTTGCCGGAGGCATGATTTTCTTTCTCGGCTTTGATTACGGATACGAGCGCCTTCTCAAGTTTTTCGGTAAAACCATTCCTCCGCAGGAACTGGTCAGCAGAATTCAGCAGATACCGCTGGACAGCGCTCATGTGCCTCATATTATTTTTGTCATATTTACAATAGGGATACTTATTCCCGTCTTTGAAGAAATAATATTCAGAGGGGTCATATATCAGGCGATGAGAAACGGAATGGCAAATTGGATTGCCGCGGTATTTTCATCAGCTCTCTTTGCCGTGATACACATGGAAGCGGCGTATTTCGTCCCGCTCTTTGTCTTCGGCATGATACTTGCATATGCGTACAGAAAGTCCAATTCTATAACACTCCCGATCGCGATACACTGCATTAACAATACCTGTTTCATCATGGCCATATTTGCCGAAAAGATTTTATAGATGCCCTTCAGAGCTTCAGCATTTTGAGTTTCTCATTATCCGGTACATCAAGCATTTTTCCTGTTTTCCTGGCTTCTTCCGCCGTTGCAAGTGCTTTTTTCAGGACGGGTATCATTCCAGCGATAGCGTCTTCGGTGTTCGCGATGCCTGTTTCAGCTTTGGCGCGTTCGGGATGTCCCATTGCTCCGACTTTGATTTCAGGGCGCTGGGCAGTGTTTGCTATTTCCTGTTTAAGTCCGGTGAAGGATGTCCTCAACTGGTAGGCGTCCGGGTCTTCCCGCATCATTTCGGCGATTGCCGGTTCGTCCATCTCCATCTCATCCATGCGGACGAGTTCCGGACGGTACGCCAGCATGAGGGATGTTTCCGTTTCTCCGGCATGGTAATCTTTTGCATGAAGGCTTTCCATTGAGCGTTTTGAGTAGTCGCCGCGGCGGATGAAAATAATCATCGCTTTGTGCATTGCCGGATTCATCCATTTCAGTATTCGCAGTGATTCCTTGAGATGCAGGAGGCTTTCGCTTCCACCGTGACCGGGTACCACCATTATATTAAGGAAGCCCTGATTGACCAGCGCTTCCATGATGTCGCAGACCATGTTTGAAAAGTTGTTTGGTTTGACGTTTATCGTGCCCGGAAGTTGTCCGCCTGAAAAACAGTAGTTCAGGCAGGGCGCGACAATGCAGTCGAGTTTTTCAGCCATCTTGTATGCCAGTATTTCAGCGTTATGTATGTCCATGCTGAGAGGCAGGTGATATCCGTGCTGTTCCACCACTCCGTATGGGAAGATAATCGTCTGATTGCTTTTCAGGTACTCTCTTACTTCTTTTACCGTCATTTCCCCCATTGCGTGCGTTCTCATTTATTTATCCTATTTCAAGTTCCATGCTTCATTTCCAAGCAGAGCCTCGTGACTGAATACGGGCTTATAATCATGTTCCGTCAGATAGCGGACGGCAGTTTCCATTCTTTCAAAATGGTCTGCTATGTAATTGTGGTAATATTCGAAGGAGTACTGCTCATGGGTAGCTAAACCTACTATTTCACGTGATGCGATCTGTTCGAGTTTTCTGACGATTTCGTCTTTTGTCAAAAGATTGCATGTGGCATTGCCCTTTTTGAAAAAAAGTCCGTTGTCAAAATCATAAATAACACCGTTCTCCCGGAGGTATGAAGCGGTTTCAATGTCTTTATAATAGCCTACGTCGGTTGTCGGTTGGGATTTGTCCTGCTCTCCGACGTAAGTTTTAGCATTGATGAACTGTCCGGACAATACTTTGACGCCCCGTTCCTTCAGGACGGGAAACGCGTCCGGTGTAACCATTCCCCAATGAACCACTACAGGCGGCTGAAATGTTTCCGCCCCGGCAAATCTTATTATTTCATCTCTGACAAGATCAAAATCAGCGGCGAGTTTTTCCGGCGTGGCGTTCTGATAAGGCCTGTCCGGGAATTCCGAATACGCGTGAAATGATAATTTCAGCCAATCTGAATTCCCCTGCCATTCGGCTTTGTATTTATCAGGAAAATCCTTAATCAGAAACGGCGAATGATCATTTCTGTAGAATAGATTTAGTATGAATTTCGTCCCGTAATCTTTATTAAGCTCCTTCAATTTTTTCAGGTAGAAATGCTCGAATATCGATTTAAAATTCCCTTTAGCTATATCAGTCAGAAAAAACACATTGTCATCTATGAAAAAATCATATCTCCTGAATGATTTTTTATCCCATACCACTTTCAGAGACTGCTGAAATTCGCCGCTGATATTTTTTACGCTGACTTTGATTTCATTGAACTTTTCCGTCAGGCGCACCGGGGCTTTAAAAGCGTATCTGCTGCGTGTCGCGGTCTTACCGTTCACTATGACGTTGTCAGTGAAATTTTCCGCAAGCCCTTCCACGTTTATTTCCAGAAATTCGTCTGTTTCCCTGCCATCATTTCTGTTGACTACTGAACCGTTAACCAGATTTGTTATTTTCAACATAAAAAAATCACTCCTTTGTGATATTTGTTTGAGTAAATTATATCATCACGTGATGATTATTGCAATATCACGTGATAAAAATAATAAAAAAAGAACCTTTTATTTGAAAGAAATTCATACAGGGATATCTTTAGTAAGCAGGTGATTTTATTATGCGCAGAAAAACATTACTTTACTTTGACACGGCTGAAAAAATCAGGGGCTACATAGTTTCCGAAAAACTTCAGCCCGGGGCTTTTCTGCCTCCGGAACGTGCGCTTGCCGATGAATTCGGAATATCCGTGGTAACGCTGAAAAAGGCGTTGAAGTTTCTCTGTGAAGAAAATATTCTGACTACAGTTCCGCGCCGGGGGACAAGGGTTAACAGCATATCGTTTAACGAGGGTGCTTCCGTTTGCCGGAAGAGAAGAATTGGCTTGACCGTATGGGAAAATACTGATATTTTTCATACAGACACCGTAAGCCATATAGCATTGTCCGGGAGCCTTTTTCCGGCGGAGAGCTATGAAATAGTGATGGTTTATGTAAACGCGTCCATGATTTACGCGGGAACCTGGGGCAATCTGCTTCCTTCGGATTTGGACGGGATGCTTGTTACTGTTCAGGAATTGCCTGACGCGATGCTGAATGAGCTGAAAACCGCTTCCCTGCCTGCTGTTTTTATAGAGCATGAAAATTTCTCTCCGGGGTGCTGGATAGATGAGGCCCCCGGTGTGTTTAAACTTCTGAATTATCTCATTTCAATGGGACATAAAAAAATTGCGTTTGTCAGTGGTCCCGCCCCTCTTGCAATGGTGCAAAAGCAGCTTAGGGCATTCAAATCTTTTGCCGCCGATAAAAAACTTTTCCATGATGAACGTTATATTGTTTCATGCGCTTATGAGCGCAAATCCGCGTTTGTCGAAACGTTGCGGATACTGGAACTTCCGTCTCCTCCCACGGCAATTCTGCTTGGCAGTGAGTTCATGGCGCAGGGTGCGCTTGACGCTCTTCAGTCCAAAGGATTGAAATGCCCGGATGATGTTTCAATCGCGAGTTTCGGAGGAGGCGTCCTTTCCCAGCAGTCTTATCCTCAGTTGACCGTACTGACTACCGTCTTCAATCAGAGCCCCGGCCTTTTCAGTGTTGGCGCTCAAATGCTCCGGAATATCCTTGAAAAGGGGGAGGCGGGAGCATCTCTTATTGTTGAGCGCGATCTTATAGTCCGCGAGTCAACCGCCTTACGGCATCGCTAGAAAACCTGTATTTCTATTCAGTCTCCAGATTATTTGCCGAAAGTATTCTTTTTTTCTGAAATGCTATTGACAGGAAATGCTCTATGGAATATAATTAAAAGCGAGAACACTCGTTCCTATAAAAGAATGCGTGTTCTCGTAAAGGACGGTATTTGCAATGGAAGATGTGAAGGGATTAAAAGGAAAAAGCAGGCTCCTCTATGAAAAGGTCTACGAGCTGGTGATTTCTCTCCCGCCGGGTACGCCGCTTCCGCCCGTGCATTGGCTGAAAAGAGAATACAGGGCCGGCTATTCGGCATTGAACAGGGTACTGAAACTGCTTGAAGCCGAAGGCCGGATCGCCATCAGAAAAAACAAGGGAATTTTTGCTGTTGAGCCGCGCGCTGACGCAAACACGAAAAACAGTGCAGGCGAAAGCGGCACTATTTCCATACCGTGGAGCTCTCAGGGAAAATCCCTCGCCAATATTTACGTTCACAAGTACCCCGGATGCGATGTCTGGAAAAAACTTGTTCAGGATTATAACGGCAAATCCCCCATCAGAAAACTGGAACTGAGCTTCATAGAAGACAAAAAGCTGAAAAGTGTTTTTGGAGAGGATAATGACTTTGATCTTGCGGTTTTCCCGTCGCATCTGAACCGGAGATTTTATCTCAGGGAAAATAATCTGCTTGAAATGGACCGTTATATTTCCTCTTTCAAGCCGGAGCAGCCTCTATATGATGAGATATGGGACAGGGACAGGATTGCCGGGCCCGTTACTGGTGTCGCTCCCTTTATTTCAATGACCCTTATGGCGTACAGAAGAGATATTTTCAAAAAGAAAAATATATCGCTGAGCGCGTATCCTCTGCCTGGTGAAATTCTGAAAGCGGCAGAATTGCTAAAAAATGACTTTAAAGATAGCACATACGTTTTTCTGGGATATATGTCATATTTTTTCCGGATGGGTCTTCCTCTTGTAAATGATGAGGGGAACAAGCTGACATTCAGGAAGAACAAGGTTAAACCGCTGCTTGATTTTTTGCATGAAGTTTCAGTGAAGAAGAAACTTTCTCCCTTTTGCTCCGAAAGCTATCGCGTCTATTCATCGGGTGAAAAACTTTTCTCCATGAACGCCGCGATGCTTGAGTGTCCGGTCGGAAGCAGGCTGGATGATAAGGAATATGGCTTCCTTCCCATGCCCGCGCTGAAAAATGGAAGCGAGCCGTTGTTTACTCCGCTGATCTGTATCGGCAGAAATACTTTCTACCCTGAAGAATGCTGGAGCTTCATAAGCTATGTGCTCTCAGAGGAAGGACAGAAAATAATCGCGGAAACTTGCATGGGACTGCCTGCCGCCAGAAATATTCTGCCCTCTCATCTCGGAACGGAAAAAATCGAAGCCATGAAAAATATTGTCTCTCGCGGCAGGGTTGTTTACAGGAACAGCATAACCCTTTACGAAGCGCGTTTTATAATAGAGATGCTGATTGAAAGATGGCTCAAAGGACTGATGCCCTTAGAAGAACTTTGCAATGAAATTGAAAACAGGTGCAATCGATTTATCACTAAATTCAATAATAAATAATAAAAACAAAAATAAAAAAAGGAGAGACTATGCATAGTCCGAAGTGGTGTATTTTTTATGATTTTCACACGATGCCGGCGTGTCCGGATGTGGGGAAAGGTTTCGATTTTGACGAGATAACTGACAATATAAAAGAATGCGGTGTTGACTTTATAGTTTTTCCAGCGCGCTGTAATCTGGGAACGGCTTATTATAACACCAAAGCAGGGATAAGGCATCCGTCGCTTGACTATGACCTTTTCGGAAAACTGGCGGAGGCCTGCACTAAAAAGGGCATAGCGATATCGGCGTACATCAATGCGGGTTTAAGCCATGAGGAAGGCCTCCTTCATCGTGATTGGACTGTCGTAACGCCGGAAGGCTATGCTTACCAGCCCCCGCATCTTTCTCACTGGTTCAGGAGGATGTGCTACAACAGTGCTTATGCCGAACATTTACAGGAAATGGTGAAGGAGGTTGTAAAGGGCTATCCCGTTTCTGGTCTTTTCTTTGACTGCATAGGGATTCATGAATGTATTGGCGTAGAATGTATAAAGGAGATGAAAAAGCTGGGACTGGATTTTCAGAGTAAGGAAGATTTGCGGAAATTCGCGTTGATGTCCCGCCTGAGATTTGTTGATAAAATCGCGAAAACCGCCAAGGGCCTTAACAAGGAGCTGTTATTGCATTTCAACGGAGTGCCTTTTGAAGACCAGGCGGATACGGGAACATATCTCGAATATGAATGTCTTCCCACGGGTGGCTGGGGTTACGAGCAGCTCCCGGTGTTTTCGAGATATTCCAGAAATCTCGGCAAGACTGTTCTGAATATGACCGGGCGCTTTCATGAGTCATGGGGCGACTTCGGCGGAATAAGGACGGAGGCTAGCCTTGAATACGATTTGATGTATGGGATAGCCAACTGCATGAGAACAACAGTGGGCGATCATTTCCACCCGCGAGGCGACATAAACAGACCTGTTTTCGATCTTATCAAAAAAGTATATGGCAAATTGCGCAAACTCGAACCGTGGATTGACAAGGCTGTCCCCGTTACGGATATGGCGATACTGGCGAGTCCTGAAACTTTCAATTACCATGAAAAAGATAAATTTGACGCCGTAAGTGGCGCGACAAGAATGCTCTGTGAGATGAAAGCACAGTTTGATATAATCACGTATCAGAAAGATTTAAGTCCTTACAAGTTTATCATACTGCCGGATTACATGTGTGTAACGGATGATTTGAAAGCTAAGCTGAAGACGTATCTTGAAAATGGCGGTGTGCTGATTTCCTCGGCCTGGTCGGGCCTTGACGCGGAGGGAAATGATTTTGCTTTGAAGGAATGGGGTTTGAAATACAAAGGTGAAAGCCCTTATGACCCGGCGTATATAACAGTGGGCGAAAAACTGAATAAGAATATGCCCGACATGCCTGTAACGCTTTATGAAAAAGGAACGCTTGTCGAGGCATTGAAGGGAACGGAAGTACTTGTTGAAATAACGGTCCCTTATTATAACAAGCACTGGGACGGGGAACATGCCTTCATGTATATGCCCCCTGATGTGAAAAATGATATGCCGGCGCTGACCGCAAAAGGAAAACTCGTTCATTTTTCACATCCGTTTTTCATAAGTTACTACAAACATGCCCAAGTGCCGATGAAACAGCTTCTTGAGAATATCCTGATGATGTTTAACTATCAGCCGCTCGTTAAATTTGAAGGTCTCCCTTCATTCGGCAGAGCTACAGTTACCGCGCAGAAGGGCAGGAGGATGGTGCATATAATGTCATACGTCCCCGAACGTCGTGGAGAGAAGATAGACATGATCGAGGAGCCGATTGAACTCCATGACGTGAAAGTTATGCTGAGAACAGATAAAATGAAATTTAAGAAGATATATCTTGCTCCTTCAGAAGAGCCGCTTGAGTTTTCGGAAAAAGACGGATACGCTTTTGTGAATGTACCGGTAATAAAAGGCTATGCGCTGGTAGTTTTCGAGGAATGAAATGTATTTTAAGATTCCGTTTCGGCATTAATGTCGGAACGGAGTTTTTTTATACCTGAGAGTTTTTTCTTGCTGTTGAGCCGTCTTGTTTTTGATGATTTTGTCGGCTTGGTTTTTATTCTTTTCGGCTTTTTTACGAGGGCTTTATTTATGAGTTCGCTAAGTTTTTCGTAAGCGTCTTTACGGTTCAGGTATTGCTCCCTGTGCCTTCTGGCGTCTATGAAAAGTTCGCCCTCTGAATTAATCCTGTTGGCGCATGCGATGAGAACGCGCTGTTTCTGCCTTTCGGAAAGGGATTTGGAAGTCTTCACGTTAAAACAGAGCTTGACCGCTGTAGAAGTTTTATTGACATTCTGTCCGCCGGGGCCGGATGAACAGACGAAATCTTCCTTTATTTCAGAGCGGTCAATGTGTATTTCAGTCGCTGATTTCATTGATGTACTCATAATCTTCAAAAACTTTCCGTATTGTCAGAGATGCCGCGCCGAGGGCTGACGCTTCCTCCCACGCTTCCGATTTTTTAATCACAAGGTTTTTCATGAACACTGGAAAAACATATTCTTCCATTGTCTTTTTAATGACATTATAAAACTTTTCTCCCAGTTTCAGTATCTCCCCTGATATGAGGATTTCGTCCGGCATCAGGAAGTTGACCTGATTGGCAATTGCCGTTCCCAGGCATTTTGCGGCTTCATTTACGATGCCCGTAACTTCCGCGTTTCCGTCAAGATACCTGCTTGTGACGTCGGAAAAGTCCAGAGATCTTTCTCCTGTTTTTTTTCTGACTTTCTTCAGAATGGCATTAATGGAACTGAAAGTTTCAAGGCATCCTTTTCTCCCGCAGGCGCATTTATCGCCGTCAGGATGGTAGATAGTATGTCCGAATTCTCCGGCATGAGAATACCTCCCGAAAACGATATTTCCGTCAATCGCCGGGACGCAGCCGATACCGGAGCCGACATTGAAGAAGAGACAGTTTCCCTTTCTGCCGTTATCGTTGAACCATATCTCATTCATCGCGCCCGCTATTGTGATATCGGTTATTTCAGGGGCTATGGAATATCCGGATTTGAAGAAATCATATATGTTGAATTTTTCCAGGGCCGGGTAATTGACGACATTTTCAAGTATCTGTTCTTTCCCTGAAAATGTGCCGAACGCGGCCACTCCGATACCTGTAAGCCTTTTTCCCCTGCACGAGGCCAGGAGCCTTTCCATTATGATTTTGAGAGCATCAGTAAATTCCTTTCCGCTCTTTTTCCCGCCGAAAAAAACCTGTTCCCTGACCAGTATTTTTCCCTTGAGATTTGCGGAGACGCCTGTTATGAAATCAGGGTCGAGCCCTATGCCTATGGCATTGGCCCATTCGGCGTTTAGTTTTACTATTTCGCGCGGCCTTCCTCCTGTCGAGTCTGCCATGCCTTCTGTTTTCAGAAGCCCTTTTGATATAAGGTCTCTCGTAATGCGCGTTACCGTTGTCCCGTCACAATTGAGCTTGGCGGCAAGTTCCACGCGCGAAATAAAATCATGTTTTCTCAGGATGTCCAATGCGGCAAGCGTGTTCCTGAATTTTATGTTTTTCAGTTTCAGCATTTCGTTCCCGGCCATATTTCACCCATATAATTATCACTTGACAACTAATTATAATAAAAATTTTAACTTTTTCAAGGATATACTCTTGACTTTCGATGAGAAATTTGATATTATATAACTTTATAGACAAGTGTTATTAACTTAACGGAGTATATGCAGATGAAAGAAGATGAACTCAGGGAACTTGCACGGAAAGTCCGTATTCATTGTCTGAAAATGGTACATCGCGGCAAGAGCGGCCACATAGGCAGCATGCTTTCGATGGCGGACATTTTATCAGTTCTCTATAAAAGAATTCTGAAAATCGATCCAGGAAATCCTAAAATGCCGGAAAGGGACCGTCTGATACTCAGCAAAGGTCACGGCGGCGCTGCTCTTTACGCGACGTTGGCGGAATTGGATTTTTTCCCGAAGGAATGGCTTGAAACATATTATCTGGACAACGGCAAACTCAGCGGTCATATCTCACATCATATACCGGGTGTGGAGTTTTCGACGGGTTCTCTTGGACATGGAATGCCAGTGGCCACAGGGATGGCGCTTGCCGGAAAACAGGCCGCTAAAAAGCACCGGATATTCTGCCTGGTCAGCGACGGCGACTGCAATGCCGGTTCGACATGGGAGGCTATAATGCTTGCCGGACAGCATGGTTTCGATAATCTTGTGATGATAGTCGATTACAACAGATTGCAGGCCCTCGGCAAATCTCAGGATGTCATTAATCTTGAGCCTTTCGATAAAAAACTCGAACTTTTCGGCTGGGCTGTGAAAACTGTAAATGGGCATGACTGCGGTGATATTGAAAATGCCCTGAAAAACCTTCCTGTTGAGAAGGGCAAACCATCGGCGATTATCGCGCATACCGTCAAGGGGAAGGGCGTAAGTTTCATGGAAAACGATTACAAATGGCATTACGGCGGACTTACGGATGAACTGCTTCAAAAGGCTTTAAACGAATTGAAGGGGGCATAAACATGAGAACAGCATTCAATGACGAACTGCTCAGTATAGCTAAAGAAAAGAGTAATATTTTCATGATACTCGCGGATATCGGTTATGGCGAAATAGAAGCTTTCGCGAACTCTTTTCCGGACAGGTTTATAAACTGCGGAGTGGCGGAGCAGAACATGACCGGCGTCGCCTGCGGCGTGGCCATGGAGGGAAATATCGCTATAACATATTCCATCGCCAACTTTCCGACACTGCGTTGTCTGGAACAGATACGCAATGACGTATGTTATCACAATGCCAATGTCAAAATAGTGATTATAGGCGGCGGCATGGCGTATGGTCCGCTCGGTATATCCCATCACTCCACGGAAGACCTTGCGATAATGAGGGCCTTGCCGAATTTAGTTGTGCTCGCTCCATGCGACATTCCGGAAGCGCGGGCCGCCGTTCATGCCATGATAGCCCACAAAGGCCCCGTCTATTACAGATGCGGTTATAAGAAGGAAAAAAACATACACGAGGGAAAAATAAATTTCGAAATAGGTAAATCCATAACTGTAAAAGACGGTACTGACGCTGCCATAATATTCTGCGGCACTGTCGGCTATAACGCCAAGCTCGCCGCTGAAAAACTCGCTGAAGAAAATATCAGCGTCCGTCTCGTCAGTATGCATACCGTAAAACCCATAGACAAAGAAGCCATCATAAAAGCGGCAAAAGAAACGGGCGCGATTGTCACGCTGGAAGAACATAACATAATGGGCGGTCTCGGCAGCGCCGTCGGCGAAGTCCTGATGGATGCCGGAATTTCGGGAGTGAAATGCAAAAGGATAGCGCTTCCCGATATCAATGTTTCGCTGATAGGTTCTCAGGAATGGCTCAGGGACAAATACGGCATGGGCGAGGATGACATTGTTAAGGCAGTGAAAGCTATTATCTGAAAGAAAAATTATGAACCTCTATGGCAAAATCATAAATACGGGTTTCATCTGCGGCCATATCGTGTGGCCTGAGCCGCAGTCTGTTTACAGTATTTCAAAAGCAGGTGTCATACATTTGACAAAGTGCATGGCCGCCGAACTGATACTTGACAGCGGTTATACAATCATGTAAAAAGTAGGGCTTGTTTTATGGAAGGGAAATTGCGAAATAAAATTGTTCTTATAAGTGGCGGAGCTTCGGGAATAGGGAAGGCGGCGGCCCTTAAATTTGCCTCTGAAGGCGCTTCCGTGATAATTGCCGATATCAATGAAGAAGAAGCTAAGAGTACTCTGAAACTGCTTCAGGAAAAAAGCCCTCAAAACTCTTTTGTCAGATGCGACGTTTCCAATGCCGATGATGTCAAACAGGTTTTTGCTCACATAGAAAAACAATATGGAAAGCTTGATGTCATCTACAACAACGCTTCCGTATACCTTTCCGGCAGAGATGCCAGGATTACTGATATTGATGAGGAAATATGGGATAAAGTCATAAGCATAAATCTCAGAAGCGTTTTTCTGTTCTGCAAATACGGGATACCGCTTCTAATCAGAAACAATGGCGGTTCCGTAATCAATACTGCTTCAAGCGCGGGGATAATCGGGATACCCGACTGCGATGCCTACACCGCTTCAAAAGGCGGCACTGTCCAGCTTACTAAATCAATGGCCGCCGAATACGGGCAGTACAACGTCCGTGTCAACTGTATCGCCCCAGCCGCCATCATGACGGATATGATGAGGAAAAGTAATCCTGAAAACAGTTCATTCGATGAGGAGAATTTTCTGAAACTCAGAACGCCGCTGAGACGTTACGGTACACCTGAAGAGATTGCGAATATAGCGTGTTTTCTTGCGTCAGACGCATCAAGTTACCTGAACGGTGTGGTAATAGCAGCTGACGGTGGCATAACCATTAATGGCGATCTTTCAAAAGTCAAATAACGGGAAAACTTCTCCTTGATTTTCCTTTCATAAAAAAGAAACGGATTTTGTTTCAATTCATGTTGATTTTAAGATGGCAGAGGATAGAATTAGCAGAGTTTCAATATAAATTGCTGTCAATGACGTGGAGAGGTTATGAAGTCAATGCTTAAGAATTTTTTCATGCCTGTGGCATTTTTTGCGTTCCTGTATATGGCGGAAGGAGAGAACGGCAACACGGTGTCGCGGAAAGAGCCCGTAGTGGCGTGTCTGGGGCGTATAGTGCCGGGGGAGAAAGTGATGTACCCGGCTTCGCCGGACCCGGTTTCACGCGTTGTCAAGGAACTGAGGGTCAAGCGCGGTGATATGGTCAAAAAAGACCAGATGCTGGCGACGACATATTCCATAGGCCCTGCCTCGGCATCATTGAAAAAGGCCAAGGCCCTTGTGGCACTGGCGGAAACAAAGCTCAATATACTCAAAGCAGGTGAACCTTATGCCGCCATACTGAACCAGGAAGCAGAAACGCAATGCAGCGAGACGGCGCTTAAAATCGCCAGGGCCAATCTGGAATTCGAGACAAAAGAGGACTCTTCAAGAAAAGAAATCCATTATGCCAAAGCGAACGTCAATGAGACTTCTGAGAATTTTCAACATGCCAGAGAGCTCCTGGAAAAAATGAAAGTTCCCCGGCCTCTCGATCTCTTCGCGGCTGAAAAAGAACTTGACGCGGCGATCGCTGAACGTTCCATAGCTGAAGCCAATCTGGAACTGAGTTTTATCAGGGCCCCGATTGATGGCAAAGTCATTGAAATTTTTACTTACCCCGGAGAACCGATAGGCGAGAACGGACTGCTGGCGCTTGCCGATGTTTCAAATATGGCGGTTGAAGCCCAGGTTTATATAAGCGACATCAAAAAAATCAAAATCGGCGCCAACGCCGTTATCAGCGGCGACGGACTTTCAGGCAAATCTACAGGTAAAGTAGTTGAAATCACGGAGATGGTTGATTTCAATTCAGTTTTTTCACCGGATCCGGCATCCTTCGCCGACAGGAGAATTGTAAAGGTCAGAATCAAACTTGACAGTAATGATCCGGCATCGAAAGTTGTAAACAGTCAGGTTACCGTGGAAATTTACGGCGAGTAAAAGCAATGCGCATAGCTGAAATATTTTTTCCTCTTGGAATACCTTTCTCATGGTTGCAGCTCACCAGCTCCAAGGTGCGTTTCCTGACGGCTTCCTCGGGTGTTGCGTTTTCCACTATCCTCATGCTTCTGCAGCTTGGCTTTTATGACGGCATTCTTGATCAGGTCATTCATCCGATTAAAGCGATGAACGGTGAAATCATTATGGTCAGCAAACAGTTTGAACAGCTCGCGGCGAGCGGCTCCTTTTCCAAACGCAGAGCTGTCCAGGCAAAATCCCTGAAGGAGGTCGAAGACGTCTTTCCCCTCTATACAACTCTCTGTTTCATACAGGACCCTGTAAGCAATGAAAACAAGGAAATATTCGTTTTCGCGTTTGACCCGGCGGATGATGTTTTCACGGACCCCGGGATACGGCTGAACAGGAAGATGCTTCAGAATGAGGAATACGTTCTTTTCGATGAGTATTCAGAGAAAATTTACGGTCCGGTCCTTGAGATTTTCAGAAAAGACGGAAAGGTCGGGACTGAGCTTGAAAACACACATCTTATAATCAAGGGCCTTTTCAGGATGGGCAGTACTCTCGCGGCAAAAGGACATATCGCCATGAGCGACCTTTTCTTTCTCAGAATTTTCAAAAATAGGGCCCCCAACATGGTCAATATCGCTGTCATAAAATTAAAGCCCGGGGCCAATCCCGATGCCGTCGCCGCCGAACTTCAGAGTCTTTTCCCGCAGGACATCAGGGTTTTCACAAAGGATGCTTTCTGCAAGAGGGAGCAGTGCTACTGGAGGGACAGGACGCCGATAGGTTTTGTCGTCAGCGCGGGGATGATAGTTGCTATGGTGGTAGGGGCGCTGGTGGTGTATCAGATCTTATTCACGGATGTGAGCAGTCATCTTCCTGAATATGCGACTTTGAAAGCTATAGGCATCAGGGATTCTTTCTTTTTCAAAACTATAATTGAAGAGTCCCTGATACTGATGGTTTTCGGTATCGTGCCTGGCATTCTGGCATCCATGCTCATGTACCATTTCGCGCGGGAAATAACCAATATGCCCATTTATATGAGCTGGAGTAAAATTGCCGTTGTGAGCGCTCTGATATTTGCAACCTGTATGCTGGCGGGCCTTTGTTCGACAAAGGAGCTTCGTTCGGCAGATCCCGCGGAGATATTCTGATATGGACATAAAACCATTAGTTTCGGTAAAAAATCTCAGGCATTCCTTCGGGGAAGGAACTCTTAAAAAAGAGGTTCTGCACAGTCTTTCCGTCGATTTCATGCCCGGCGAAATAGCTATAATCACCGGACCTTCAGGCTCAGGCAAAACAACTTTTCTGACACTTGCCGGGGCGTTGCGGGGCATTCAGGAGGGAAGTGTAATAATTGACGGCTTGGAACTGCGCGGCGGAAAAAATTCGGACATGATAGATGCCCGGCGGAAGATGGGTTTTATTTTTCAGTCTCACAATCTGGTGGCTTCGCTGACTGCATGGCAGAATGTGGCGCTTTCCCTTTCTTTCATTAAAGGCGAAACCGCGAGAAGCGCCAAAGCCAAAGCCGTTGAGATGCTTGATAAAGTAGGGCTTGGAAAACACGCGGACAAAAAAGCCCATCAGCTTTCCGGCGGACAGAAACAGCGTGTGGCCATAGCCCGGGCCCTTGTCAGGAAGCCGTCGATAATAATGGCTGACGAGCCGACGGCATCCCTCGACCGGCAGAGCGGCAGGGAAGTCGTTGATCTGCTAAAACGCCTTGCCAGGGATATGGGCTGCGCCATCCTGCTGGTAACTCATGACAACCGTATTCTCGACATTGCCGATCGCATCATCAAAATAGAAGACGGGATTATTGAAGAAACTTTTGTGAGCATGGAAAAAATAGTCGTCTCCATTGTGGAACTTGCCGCTCTCATACCTCAGTATGTTTCCTTTGCGGACGGCAAAAATGAAAAGGAAAGCGGAAGAAAAAAACTTTCGGAAAAATTCGCGCAAATGTCCGACGAACTGAACCGCAGGATTGCCGATATTATACAAAGAAACATGCCGGAAACTTTCGCTTTGCAGGCTGCTACGCTCCAGAAGCTTCTCAACAGGCTTGTTTCAGTGGAGGCGCATGTGGAAAATTTTCTGCGTATAGTTTCTTCAGAAGACAAGCTGGCCCAGGCACGGTTTGGCGATAATTTCATCCAGTCCCTTGAATTCCTGCTCATCACAATGAATGAAAGCATGGAAACAAAAGCTTCAAATGAAATTGAAATGCTTTTGTCCATGACCACGGCTAAAAGCGATACCGTCAAAAAGATCAGAGACGACCATTTTGAAAAACAGCAGGACATGAGCGAGGAAACAAAAATATTTCTTTTCGATTTTTCCAACGCATACGTTCATATAGTATATTCCATACATCTTTTTGCGGAGAGTCTGAAGGAATGGGCAGAGCTTTCCGCCAGGGTTAAGAGCGGTCCTTCAATATAAGCATCAGGACTGCTTCATCAATTCCTTGGCGTGAACCAGGGCGCCTTTGCCGCCGCCGAGCATACGTGAAATTTCCTTCAATCTTTTTTCGCCGGAGATGAATGATATTTTCGTTGAAGTTCTGCCGTTTTTCACATACTTTTCAACGGTGAGGTGTGTTTCCGCTTTTGAAGCGACCTGCGCGAGGTGCGATATGCAGAGAAGCTGATGAGTGCGGGAAAGCTTTTTGAGTTCCTCCCCTACGGTTACGGCTGTTTCTCCGCCGATATTCATATCTATTTCATCGAAAATCAGTACCGGCACCGAGTCGGATTCGGCAAGGACTGTTTTCAGCGCCAGCATCACTCTGGATATTTCGCCGCTGCTGGCAATGTTTCTCAGAGGCTGTATGGCCTCGCCGGGATTTGCCGAAAAGAGAAAATCTATTTTGTCCCACCCTTTCGTTCCGGGTTCCGTCTGAATGAAATCAACGCTGAAATCGGATTTAAGAAAACCCAGTTTTTTTAGTTCGGCGCAGAGTTCTTTTCTGAATTTTTCGGCGGCTTTTTTCCGCGCTTCGGAAAGTTTGGCGCATAAAATTTTCAATTCTGTTTCAAGTTCTTTTTCCTCCGCGTCAAGCCGTTTCCTTATATCCTCCGAGTTTTCAAATTCCATAAGGCGTTCCTTTGCCTCCGACAAGGCGGAAAACACATCATCCAGAGAGGGGCCGTAACGTCTTTTCAGTGACTGGATGGAACTTAATCTCTCTTCAAGTTCATGAAATTCCTTTTCATCGAGTTCAATATTTCCGGTGTAGCTTTCGATACCTGACGCCAGTTCGCGGACAGTCTCCGATATCCTGTCGCATTTTTCAAGCAGGGGCGAAACGCGTTCAGGGTCCATTTTTTCGAGCTGCTGCAAATCCCTGTAAACAGCGCCCATCATCTGGGAAACGGAAGTTTCCGCTTCATTGAGGGTATTGATTGTACGGGAAGCTGTCTCTATGACATTTTTTGAATTGGCGGCGAGAGTGAAGCGCGCTGAAAGTTCCTGATCTTCAGCGGGGGCAGGGGAGACTTTCTCAATGTCTGAAATCATCATGCGCAGATGCCCGGCTTCGGCCGGAGACGGGAGACTTGAGGCGAGCTTTTCCTTTTTTTCCCTGACAGCCTTTATTTTTGCGCATATTTCAGAACACCCGTTCAGGCTTTTTTCAAGGTGCGCGTAGCTGTCAAGGACTTCAAGCTGTGCCGCCTGCCTCAGCAGTGACTGATGCTCATTTGGCCCGTGGACATCAATAAGGCAGTCCCCGACGGCTTTAAGCGTCTGGAGAGAGGCTGAACTGTCGTTTATGAAATTACGTGTGCTGGTCGCTGTTATGACGCGCCGCAACTGAAGCTGAGGATTTTCCGGTGTGAAAGGAAGTCCGGCATCGTCCAATATCTGGAAAATCCTTTTGGCGATGTCCTTTCTCAAGGTTATCCCGGCGCTGATTTCACAGCGTGAAGCGCCTGTCCTTATGACGTTCTTGTCGGCGCGTTCGCCCAAAAGCATGGATATGGTGCCGATGAGCACGGATTTCCCCGCGCCCGTTTCCCCGGTAATCACGTTGAAACCGGGCCCGAACTCAATATCCGCTTCCTCTACAAGCGCTAAATTTTTAATACTTATCCAGTTCAGCATAAAATTAAAGATGCCAAATTTTAATTAATGGTGTATAGTTATAATATCAGATATTTCCCGTTAAAAACAAGCAGTGCCATGAAAATGAAAAAAAATTATGTTACCTTTTACAAATCGGGCAAAGCCGCGTTTGCCCTGATATGGCATGCGGCGCCGGAATTCAGACTTTTGAAACTTTTTCTCGAAGGAGCTGAAAGCCTTGAGAAACAGATAAATTCCCAATATCCCAACGCTTGTTCCGGAAAATCTCCTGAAGCCGATGAACTCTCAGTGAAAATAAGGAAATATCTGGCTTCCAGCAATGATAACCTACCAATTGATATGCTTGAACTCAGCTCTCTCGGAAATTTCAAAAGAAAAATTCTTTTCACTCTCAGGGATAAAGTTCCGCCCGGAAAGGTGATATCCTACTCTGGACTTGCCGCGAAAGCCGGATATGAAAAAGCCGCCAGAGCAACTGGAACAGTTATGAGCGGCAACCCCTTTCCTCTTTTCTTTCCATGCCACAGAGTAGTGAAAAGCGACCGGGGGATAGGGAACTTCGGGCCGGGAGTAGGTTTGAAACGTTATCTGCTTAATAAGGAGGGAGTTGTGCTTGCGGCAAAAGGAGCTGTGCCTGAGAGATATTTTGTCAAATAGAGCATAAAGGCGCATGGCATGTAACCTGCGCTAAACTACTGACTGCAAAACAGTTTTTTGGGAAAAATTGATGCTGAAAACTGAAGAAAAAAATAATGTCGCATGGGAAATGAACAGGGCTTCGGCGGAAAGTCCCTGGATGCTTTGCTGTTTATCCGGCGGCTTAAAAAAATACACGGAAGATCCCGTCTGCCCTGAAAAGGAAGCCATTGAAGTCATGATTGAACGCCTTCCTTCCATAAGCATGATCGTTATGCCCCCATCGTCGCCGGCCACTTTGAATGCCTTGCTCCGAAAAGCCCCCGAACTTAAGAAAATCTTTGTTGCCGACAGAAACGCCAAAAGGCTGAACGCCTGGAAACAATCATACGGAGATATAAAAAATAAAGAATCCGTTGAAGTGCTGGCTCTTTCCGATGATGACGCTGCCCTTTCTGAAAATATCATAAAAGAAAAACTTAACGCTTATACCGTTGAACTTTTCCTTGGAAAAAGCGCTGTATATATTCCGGGACGCTTCAGAAGAATTGATCCGGAATTCTCAAGCTTTCTCGAAAAGAACGTTCTGAGAGTGCAGCAGGAAGCCTGCACGGTAGCCGCTTTCAGGACCACGCGTTCATGGCATATCACCATGAATCAATTGTTCAATCTGGAATTTAAATCATCACTAAAGGCGGATTTGACGGAAGAGAACAGAAAGCAGACTGTTGTAATAGTCGGTGCCGGGCCGTCTCTGGACCTTAACGTCAATGTTTTGAAAAAATATTCTGACAAGGCAATAATAATAGCGACTGACGCCTCGTTGAAAACCCTGCTTGATAACGGTATCACACCTGATTTTGCGGCGACACTTGAAGACCTTCACCTGAGTTGGAGATTTTTCTCGAAAAGCCTTGAAAAAAAGATACCGCTTTTTATTTCCATCGGGGCAAATCATGTGCTTGCCAGGAAATATACCGGGCCCGCAATGCTTGTTGGAACGGCTAATGCCCCGGTATGGCTCAGGGATTTGTCTGGCGGACTGCCTGAAGTTACAACAGGGCAGTGTGTCGGGCATTTTGTTTTTCATCTTGCTGAACTTTTTGAGCCTTCTGAAATAGTAATGACAGGTTTTGATCTCTCTTTCAGGGATGGCAAATTTCATGCCGCCAACATGGCAACCCCGTATCTTAAAGACCGCCCCGAATCATTTACCGTAGTTGAAGTTGACGGGATTAACGGGACTAAGGTGAAAACCGACATAAGCATGAGTTTCTATATAAAATATTTTGAGAACGTCATCAAAAAGTGCAGCTGTCCGGTCGTAAACGCCACAGAAGGCGGGGCACTGATAAGAGGTACCCGCGTAAGTTCTCTGGAAGACGCGCTGAAAGACAAAGCGTCTAAAAAGAGAATAGGGCTTTCCCGCAACGTTGCTTTTAACAGTAGTGAAAAAAATTCTCGGCTTTCGGAAATTGCGGAGGAAATAGACAGGATGCTGCCTGAATTTAAAAATTTTCTGGATAAAAGTGCCGGAATGTCAGAAGACAATGTTAAGAACCCGCTTTCGGGTTTTTCGCTTTCATCCCCTACTTTTACTCTTTTAAGCTCCTGCTGCAATGTCCTTCTGATTTCAAGATTCAGTGATATAGCCGGAAATTACAGCAGAGAGAAATTCAAAGAGTTCAGAGACCTTCTTCAGGAATTGCTTATCGAACTGATAGACGCTTCTAATTTTATTAAAACGGTTCTGGAGCTGAGAAATTTCAAAGCTCCGGCACAGACAAAACTGCTGGTGCTGAAACCGGAGAATATGGATATCTCAAAGTTTTCCGGCCTCTTTCAGCCAGCCAGTTCCCTTGTTATTTACGCGGAAACAGCGCTCCCTGATATATGGAGAAATATAATTGATAATAAAGTCACAAAAGTAATTTCTTTTGACGGCAATATCATTCCTGATGTGTGGAGCGTACCTGATATCAGCGTTGTCGATATAAAAACAACTTTTGTTCCGCAATTCTATGAAAGATCATTATGGATACCATCGTACAGTCTGGCCTGTTATGATGAAAATGTTCTTGAGCAATGGAAAAAATACGTGCCGGATGATATTAACTGTTATATACTGGGAGATGAAATCTTATGGAAAATACCAGCGAAGAATTGAAGAGGCTTACCGAACTTCCGAGTAAGGAGCTCCTGAAGGAATATACTGAAGCAAGAGAGCGTTTCAGAAAATTTCTGAAGGCATCCGGTATAAACGTCCCCGATATAATCATTGGCAACACTCAGGAAGCGGGTTTCTCCGGGAGTCAGAAATCTATTCTTCTTGACGAATTCTCAGGAGAAACTATTTCTTCTATTGATGAAACAGTCTTGACTGTTTACAGCACTGTGGATGCCTTCCTCAAACTTTTTGAAAAGATTGTCGCCAGCGATGTTTTGGAAGATATTACAGTAACTGTTGAAGGCAGAGATCCCTGTACTGCCAAGGACTTGAAAGAGCAGGTCGAAGCCGGAAAAGTTGCCAAGGACGGGCAGTTGGTAGTGGCGTCAGGTGATTTGAAAATGCTGTTGCCGGACCTCGGTGTCAAGGTTAAAGAAACCGCAAAACATGAGAAGGCTGATAAAACAGAAAAAGCCGCTGTGCTCAGTGAAGCTGATATCAAGGGCATATTTGAGCAGAAAGAAGCTCAGGATGTTCCCAAAGAAGAAAAGCCTGAAAAGGAAGAAGAAAAAGCTCCGGAACAGGAAGAGAAAAAATCTGGAGAGTTTTCTCCTGTAATAACGCAGAAGGAATATGATGAGCTTATGGGTTTGGCCAAAGTTCCAGCTCCTGAAGCTGCCGCTGCGCCGGCCGAAAAAACCGATGAACCTGTAGAAGTGAAAGCAGTGGAAGAAGCAGAGGCCGTTCCTGTACCGAAAAGTGTTAAAGAAACAAAAGTAACTCCCGAAAGCTCTGTAGCGCAGAAAGAAGAAAAAAGAACATCAGTCGAAAAAACTCCTGCCCCGGCTAAAAAGGCGGAAAGTGACACAAGTCTCCTTTCTCAAGCCGAACTTGATGCATTGCTGTCTTCGAAATCCTCAACGGCCGCTGTTGATAACGGAAAAGCTGCTGTCTCTTCTAATTCCGTTTCCCAGGCAGAACTTGATGAAGTACTGAAAGCAAGCGCTTCCGCTAAAACGGAAGCTCCGAACGCGACAACAAAGAAAGAAGAACAGGTTTCCACAGGTTCAGCCAGTTTGTCTCAGAGTGAACTGGATGCCCTTTTCTCAGCAAAGCCGGAAACAACGGAAGCGACAGCAAAGAAAGAAGAACAGGTTTCTACAGGTTCAGCCAGTTTGTCTCAGAGTGAACTGGATGCCCTTTTCTCGGGCAAAGCGGAAACAAAGGAAGCAGCAGTAAAAACAGAAAGCAAAGCTCCGGATGCCGCTGCGGTGTCCCAGTCTGAAATAGATGCCCTTCTGAATAAGGGGCCTGCTGGAAAAAGTGATGCTGCCGCAAAGACAGAAGAGCAGATTTCCATAGTTTCACAGAAAGAACTTGATGACCTGTTGAACAATAAGAAGCCAGTGGAAGCAATTAAAAAAGATGAAAAACCAGCTGTTTCGCAAAATGAGATAGATGAGCTCTTGAATAAGCCGGTTGAACCGATAAAACAGGACATAGGAAGTGCTTCGGGCAATGGCAATTCACTTGCGTCTCAAGCTGAAGTCGATACATTGCTCAAAATACTTTCCAAGACAGGCAAGCATGATGACAAAAACACTAATGCCGAAGCTCCAGCTGAAAATACAGGGAAATCCGTAGTTTCACAGGATGAGCTTGATGCTTTATTCACAGCATCTAACGCAAAAGATAAAAAATAGATTAATGCTCATCTTGCGTAATCCGATTAAAAGGCTATTTTTCTGCTTTGATGTTATTACGGTTACGACAACGCGCAACCCTCCACGATTTGTGTAGAGGGATTTGCTTCGTCAAATCCGTCTTATGAAATTAACCAATTCCTGAATGCTAAAAAAACAGGACATGAATTATGTACGAAATTGATATAGAAAGAGCTTTTTCAGCGGCGCATTGCCTGAAGGGATATAAGGGCGATTGTTCTTCACTGCACGGACACAACTGGACAGTGCAGGTAGTGGTGCAGTCCGAAGAACTTGACGAACTGGGCATTGCTGTTGATTTCAGAAAGCTCAAGAGCGAACTCGACAGTTTTCTCGACGAACTCGACCATAAAAATCTTTCCGACTTGGAATATTTTTCGAAGTTCAATCCGACCAGCGAGAGAATTGCGAAACTGGTCTTTGACAAACTCTCGGAAAAAATCAACGCTGAAGGCATCACAGTAACCCGTGTCAGGGTCTGCGAATCCCCCAGTTCCGGCGCCACTTATTACAGAAAATAATTCTACAATTTTGCCGCAATTTCCATGAATTTGTCTATAAGGAACTCAGCTATATCAGGTTTGTATGGCGGCATAAAACGTCCGCATCCCTGATAAATTTCGTAGAAGCCGAAACCAGTTTTGGGTTGTGTGATATCAGAGTTTTCATCAAAGGTTTTTCGAGTTGGGAAGTAACGGCAATTTCCGTTTGCCACAGCTATGCTTACGGGAAATTTGCCGGGACTGCGTTTCTCTATTTCCCGCGCAAGTTCCGTGAACGGCTCTCCGGGGAATGCATAAAAATATAAATCCCCCATCCTCAAGACCTGCAAATCAGCGACAACATCCAACTTATTTCCTGCTTTGACATAAAGGAGCATTTCTTCAAGGCGCTGTAACATATACAGTCTTGTATTGGTTTTACGCAATACGTCTATTATCCCGGAAATTTTATCAGGGGCATAATCCTCGCATGGAAGCTTTACCTGTTTTATAACGGCATTCATCGGGCATGAGGATATTTCAGTTTCATTACTCAGACCGTTTTTTAAGTCGTCAGTATAGCTTTCCGAAATTCTTTTCAGTTCCGTTTCGCCTTTTTCCAGATTCAAACAGCAGGGATTTGTATTTATATTCCCCGCCGCACCGTAGAGGAAAAGAACATTTTCAGCCAGTTTTTTATCAAGTATGAGCTTGTTTGCCGCACCTATCCAGTCGGCGGAAACCAGAAGCATCTCCTTGCCGAAAACCACTCCATGCATTCCGTGATTGTGAATGAGAAGCTTGACAGTTCCATCCGGGGGAAGGCATTTTATCCAGCGTATATCGGGATCTGTCGGGCCATCTTTCTGTACCCTGTTATATCCGAGAGTTTTTTTTAGAACAGATTTTCCTGCTTTTAAAATAACTTTACTTTCATCACTTACGGCTTTTACGGCAGTATCAATCGCGGTTTTAATCCAGTTGTTTCGGAAATTCAAGTCCAGTTCCCCCCAGCCGATGCCGGGTGAAACTGTCGGCCCTGAATGTGTGTGGCTTCCCGAAACCATAATGCCGGAAGAATCAATTTTAAGCCGTTTCACCAGTTCTCCACGGATTTCCCATGCTGCATCTGCGTCCATGGTGACCAGATCATTAGCTATAAAAATAAGCCTTTTGTTTCCGTCACTGAAGCTTGCAACACGGCAATATAAAGGGTCACGTACCCCTCTGTTCCTGCGCCCAAGAAAAGGACCGTACCCGTATAGTTCGGTAAACAATGGAACGTCTATTATATTCGATGCACAACCGAGATTCAAAATACCATTACTCATAATATCAGACCTGTTATTTGAGAAGTTTCTTTTCCAGTTTCAGGAAAACTTCGACAAGTTCTTCATGGATTTTTCCGAAGGGCATATGACCGAGTATCATCGGTACGGTTTCGGCGGCGTAACCTGTCGCGGTTTCTTTATCGGGGGCGTAACCGAAATATTCGTTTGTTAATGACATTACGAGAGGCACGGGGGATTTTGCGGAAGCCTTCACGTCATTTTTGATTCCCTGATAAGTTTCAAAGGGGCCGCCCAGGAGCACTATCGGCCCTATGCGGAAACCCTGTATCCGGGCTGTCGGATAAGTGGGTTCGCCCTTTTCGACAAGACCTATTATTTTCCGGAGACAAGATATCATGACCATTGCCATGCGGGTATCCCTTGGTTCATCGCTGGCGTCCGCTTTTTGTATAATGCTTTCCTTTTCGGCGAGCATGTTTTTCAGATAGGCAATATCAAGTTTTTTTTCTGAAAAATTTATCTCGACTATCGCGGAATTTATCTTTTCTATTTTAACGGATTTTGCTTTTTCCAAACCGTTCCGCACGGCGTTTGCGAACCTTGCCGCTATTATGTCGAGGGCAAGCAGAGATTCCTGTTCAGTTTTGTGAACAACGCAAGTGTTGATATCTCCCTGTGCGCCCTGGAGAAAAAGACCGATTGAGCCGGGGAATTCGCGTTCAAGATTGTTCAGGGCCACGCCCGGATAATCCCCGTGAATGTAACGGCTCTGTTCACAGCAGACCACCGGATGGCATCCGAAATAAGAGATAAAACCTCTGAGTTTTCCTCTGCTTTCGACTTTTATCACATGGCATGTAGTGTCTGTCAATTCAGGTTTTTCAGGACGCCAGTTTTCTTTAAGCACATCAGGGAGAGCGCCTGTTTTATCATACTGTCTGTTATATGCGATGCCTTCACAGGGGACTTCGGCGTGACTGAATTCTGAATCCTGAAGATCTTGCAAGGCGTCGATGCAGGACTTGGCTATCTTGTATGGAAGTATTTCCATGTAGGGGGAATCCATCTCACCCCAACCGTTCATTTCGGTGGTGGCGGGCCCGCTGTGAGTATGTGTGCAATGCACCATGACTGACTCGGGCGGAAGCCCGGAAGCTTCTTCGACCAGGACTTTTACTTTGTTTATCGTGATTGACTGCAAACCGATTAAATCACAACTGACGAGCACCATTTTTTCCCCGTCATGTTCCAAGGCAAAAGACTTTGCCCATAGATTGTCCCTGACCGCGATCGAATAACGGTGCCGGTACGGCCCGAACCCGCATAATTCAACCCCTATCCTCGGCGTAATATCAACTTTAGCAAAACCGGTCTTCATATAAAAATGTCCATTTTCGTTTAGAATTTTTAGATTTTTTTCAGGAGCCTGATGTTCTCGGAAACCAGTGCGTCGTCTATGTCGTCGGCCAGTAGGTAAGGCCCGGCGGCCCTGCCGACCCATGTTTCATATCCGCCGCGATGCCTTGCCTCGCGTGTTGGCAGATAAGAGAGAGAGCCGTTTGTTACACTGCAGCACAACGTGTATTGAAACGGGCTTTGTTGTCTTATCCGCAAGGATATTCCTGAAAACATTTCGCCGGGCATTGGGACAATCGCAAGAGGGCCAAGGGAAATAAGCGTCTGCGTGAAGGAACGCCCTTTCAGGACTTCCTTTTTATGCGCTTCTATAACAGCGCAATTATGCATGTATTCACACATCGGAGTGCCCCAATCATCTTTGCGGGGTTCCCATTTTGTTTTTTCCCGCTCGGCATCTTCAAGCGGAGTCAATGGCGCGTACGGCAGAAATATATCTTCCGTATGTACCGACAATTTAAGATCGCTTCTGTATTCTTTTATGGATAACAGAGCACGTATGGCGTCTGTCGCCGCGCGATAGCCGACTTCACATACAGAATGAATACCATCTCCGCCTCCGGCAGATAAGCCGCCGTCTTTTCTGTAATTTGTCCTCGGGCCGACATCGCCTATCGCGCCGTTCAGGAAAAGGACAGTCGCTCCCGGATACTGTGATTCTATGCGGTCTTTCATGACCCCGCACCAGTCGCGCGAAACCAAGCGGTTATTGCCCATCGCCGTACCATGCGCCCCGTAATGAACGATTATACCGGAATCAATTCCGTCTTTTGTCATAAAGTTAATTACTGTCATTGTCGGGTCAAAGGAACCCATAGGGTCTCCCCTGAAACAAACGCCGTTATTTTCGGCTACGCTCCTGCGGTTGACACCGACAAGACTTTCCGTTGTCGCGATTCCCACGGAAACTTCCTGCATCTTTTCATTTGCCAGTTCTGCGGAACGGATAATTTCAGGAATGATTGAATC
The DNA here is from genome assembly GCA_001803225.1 of Lentisphaerae bacterium GWF2_44_16. Taxonomy (GTDB): domain Bacteria; phylum Verrucomicrobiota; class Lentisphaeria; order Victivallales; family GWF2-45-14; genus GWF2-44-16. The sequence continues at coordinate 59,109 of MHBF01000200.1, forward strand.
TATATATTCGTTTTCACGATCGCCCCATCCCCAGAAATTCAAAGTGTTCGGCACTGAGTGGCTGTGCGTCGCGCAGACGGAAATATTTTTATTGGGTATCCCTGTACTTTTATTTATTCCGGCGCGGATGCGTTCAACTATGTCTTCCTCAATGCATATCCAGTCAAGATTTATGACAGCTGCTTTTAAGCCGTCCTGTTCTATTACGATGGCTGTTGCCTGGAGCCTGTCGAGGATTTCCTCGGCGGGGCGTTCTTTCACGCCGTAACCGCCGAGCCTTACACCCAATTCCGGTGTAACATCAGTTTTAGCAAAACCCGCTTTCATATACAATCCTCAGTTTATTTACAATACTCTTTCATTACTTTATTTACAGCATCGCAGGCAGCTTTGATATATTTACTGCCGGCGAGAAGTTTTGACTGAGACATACAGATGGCCCTGTTGGAACAAAGATCTTCAGCGACTTCGTTGCTCTCAATTCTGTATTTGCTTTTGGGAATGTTCCAGAGGGCGTGTTTGTAAACGGGACCGTAAGTAAGGCCTGTTCCAAAACCTTCCGCCGAGAGGGCTTCCATTATTTCTTTTCTTGTTATGCCTTCTTTGAGTTTTTTAGTGTCAAGGATAAAGGTAAGCATGTAATATCCCTGTATATCGGCGAGGCGGCCGCGGGACTGGACTTTTATTCCAGGGGTATTTTTCAGGAGTTTCCTTATAAGGGTCGCGTTTTGTTCACGCTTTTTTGTTTGCGCTTTCAACCGTTTCAAGCCGCCGAGGAGGACAACCGCCTGAAATTCGGTGCCGCGGTAATTGTGGCATATCAGGCCTTCCTGCGGAGAGTAACTTGCCTCGCCTTGTTTGGTGTTGGGGGCATAGCCGATATGTTTAATCCTGAAAATCTTTTCCTTGAGAACAGGATCGTTAGTAAGACAGATGCCGCCTTCGCCGCTTGAGAGGGTTTTGGATTCCTGAAAACTGAAAGAGCCGACATGTCCAATGCTTCCGACGCCTTTTCCGTTCCACACGCCGCCGTGAGCATGGGCGCAATCCTCTATGACATAGAGATTGTGCTTCTTCGCTATCGCCATGATTTTTTCCATATCGGCCATTGAACCGTAAAGATGTACCGGGATTAAGGCTTTTGTTTTAGGGGTGATGGCCTTTTTGATTTTTTCAGGGTCGAGGCAGAGGGTGTCTTCCTCTATGTCAACGAAAACAGGTGTTGCCCCAACGTATATTACAGCCATCGCCGTGGCTATCCATGTAAGCGCGGGAACAATGACTTCGTCGCCTTTGCCGACACCCAGCGCATGAAGGGCGCATTCAAGGGTAACTGTCCCGTTTGCCATGAAAATACCGTATTCAGCGGTGTGATACTTCGCGAATTTTTTAGAGAAAAGCTGTTCGTTGGGACCGTTGAAAGACCATTTTGGATGGAGATAAACGTCTTTGAGTTTTTCAGCGGTGTCAGGATAAATGGGCGGCCATGACGGGATGCTTTTGGCGAGTTTATCACTGATTATTTTTTTTCCTCCGTTGATGGCGAGAGAGCTTTTCATGTTCTGTCCCTTATTTTAATATTTCCGATTAATTGTTTTTGCTTGACTTTATGATGATTATAGTATAAAATGAATTCAAAGTCAATTAATGTAATTTGCTATTTATTAATCAATATTGCTATTTTTATGAAAAACACGGAAACGCGGACTTTTGACGGAGCAAAATTCCACCCGGTATCTGAAAGCCGCGGAATGCTGTTTTCCCGTCTGTATTTGCTGTTATCAGCCCGGGCAAGCAAATTGCATTTCATTCCTTGACAGAAATGGAATATGCAATAAAGTATATGCGTTGATACTTAAATGAAAAGGTCGCGGTATGAATAAAGCTGATACGGAAAAACTCACACGCGTTTTCAAGGTTCTGTCGATTGACACAAGGGTAAAAATGCTGGAGTTATTGAAAGAACGTTCTCTCTGCGTGAATGCCTTGGCGCGCATTTTAAATATTACGCAGGCCGCGGTTTCCCAGCACCTCAGGATATTGCGGGATGCCGATATACTCAAAGCCGAAAAACGGGGCTATTTTGTGCATTACAGCGTTAATGAGAAAGTCTTGAAGAGATGGAGAGAGATGGCAGAAGAGCTGCTGAATATGGATGTGAAATGATTTTTTCGATTACTGATTAACTTTATATAAACATACTTAAAAAAGAGGAGGAAGAAAATGTTGAAAGTAGGAATGTTTCGTTGTCAGCAGACCGAGGATATGTGTGCGGGAAATACTGATTTTAAAATTGCGAAAGAAGGAAAATTCGCTTTTGAGGAAACCGGCCCTGTTGAAGTCGTCGGGTTTGTGTCGTGCGGCGGTTGTCCCGGCAAAAGGGCGGTCATGCGGGCAAAAACAATGGTCGAGCGCGGAGCTGAAGCTATCGTCTTTGTCTCATGCATAACCAAAGGCAATCCAATAGGGATTTCATGTCCCCATTATCAGAAAATGAAAGAAGCTGTTATCCAAAAGGTTGGCAAAGACATTAAAATTATTGAGTGGAGCCATTAGAATAAGTCTTGGATGTATCTTTGAAAAAAGATATAGATAACTTGGTAAAGGAAGCTTAAAGGTATTGTATATGTTATCAACAGGTGTCAGAAAAAAAGTAATATTCGCCGTAAAAATTTTTATATTTCTAGTAATAGCCCTGAGTGTTTTTTACTGGGCCCGCTTTTCTCCGGTTAAAGTGCAGGCCTGCAAAGTTGTCAAGGGAACGGTAATCAATGAAGTTATGGGAACAGGGACTCTGGAAGCAAGGGTCAGGGCTGCCATCAGTCCCAAGATTTCCGGTTTGATTACTCAAGTGCTGGTTGATCAGAATGATAAAATCACCAAAGGTCAGCTATTGGCCCGATTGGACGACGGCGATTTGCGTCAGCAGGTGGAAGTGGCCCAGGCCGACCTGGCCGCCGCAAAAGCGACTGTTGACAGGATTGGCGCGGAGATTGTCAGCGCCAATGCGACAGTAACAAAAATGCGCTCCAATTATGAACGATATTCGACTTTACGGAAAAGCAATGTTGCGGCTGAGACCGATTTTGAAAAAGCCCTTGAATCCAAAGATGTGGCGGAGTCCAATCTGAACCGGGCGCAATTGGCAAAAGTGGAAGCAGAACGGAGTGTAGCCAAAGCGGAGGCAAGTTTACGTTATTGGCATGAACGTCTGGCTGATACAAAACTTTGCGCTCCTTTTGATGGAATTGTAGTGCGCCGCAATCGAGATCCGGGGGCCGTGGCTGTTCCAGGGACTTCGATCCTTGACATTATTTCAACAGAACAACTATGGATTTCC
>MHBF01000201.1 GCA_001803225.1 Lentisphaerae bacterium GWF2_44_16
AAATACGCAAAAACGCCTTAAAACCAACCGTCGTCATAGCAAAAACAATCAAAGGATACGGGCTTGGCTCAGCAATTGAAGACAAAAACGGGTTTCATGGCCAATCATTTTCTCAAGAAACATTACTCCAGTACTGCAAGCAACACCCCTATATCCCTTTGAGCAACCTTCCTCATCCACCGCGCCCTAACCTGCGGGCCCGCAATCTTCCCGAAATAACTCCTACCAACGCAGACAACACAAAAACAACCGATAATCATAAAAAAGCAACACGAAGAAGTTATGGCGAAACATTGCGTTCACTGGGTCAGTGTTATCAAAACCTTGTCGCACTTGATGCTGAAGTAAAAAATTCAACCTTCAGCTATATCTTTGAAGATGCATTTCCCGAACGCTTTGTTGAATGTTTTATTGCTGAACAGTCGATGATCGGCATAGCAACAGGGCTAGCACGACGCGGCTTAATACCGTTTTGTTCAACATTTTCAGCATTTTTAACGCGCGCATTTGATCAGATACGTATGGCCGCAATTGGCGCATCACCGATTCGCATTTGCGGGTCTCACGCAGGTGTATCTATTGGACAAGATGGACCTTCGCAGATGGGGCTTGAAGATATTGCACTATTTCGCACACTGCCAAAAAGCATAATCTTTTATCCTGCTGATCATCATGCAACAGAAAAGTGTATGGCACTTATGTGTCAATACGATGAAGGAATCAGCTACATTCGAACAACGAGAGAAGCGACACCATCCCTTTATAAAACTGGTACTACGTTTACTATTGGGGGTTGTCATGTACTCAAACAAAACGAAAACGATCAAATCTGTATTATCAGCGCAGGGATAACACTCTTTGAAGCACTTGAAGCATACAGATCTTTAGCAGAAAGCGGTATAAGCGCTTGTGTTGTCGATTGTTACTCAATCAAGCCACTACCAGAAAATTTAGTACGCAAAACAATAGCAGCCAGCAAAAATCGCGTAATTATTGTAGAAGACCATTATCAAGCCGGGGGGCTTGGCGAAGCCATCAGCGAGATCTTATCGCCAGGAACACAAATCGCGCATCTTTGCGTACAAGAACTACCACGCTCGGGAACACCGCAGGAACTTCGTGCCACTATGGGCATTGATGCTGCAAGCATCACTGTGACAGCGCTACTGATGTGTACAAACAACAACCAACTATCGCAAGAGACTCCCTAAAGCCGTTAGCCTACTTTGTTGCATAAGAGGGACCTTCTCGCCTGCCATAAGCATCTCTTGAATTCGATTAAACGTTTTTAAATAGATAATAAGCGTATCTTTTTTGTCTGGCACATTAGCTAAAAAATACTCATACGAAGAAAATATAAACGGCAGCTCTTGTTCAGAAAAACCAACAAACTCATCTTTTAAGAGCTGAAATTGCTTCACAAAAGACTCGAAGCGATCCTTTTCAAGCAAGCTTTCATACTGATCTTTAGCCAACATAAGATAATTTTCTTCAATTGCTTGATTTCTCAACGCTTTAGGTATTCGTTTTTGAGAAAACAACGAAACCGCTCCCACCCCAACTAAAAGAACAACAATTAAACGTTTCATATCCACCCCCCTCAATAAAAAAACCCTAAATCAGGGTTCCATAATGACATTAAAAAGGTAAATATTTCCACAAAAAAGAATTTGGTGTATCCGAATATTCGGATACACCAAATCAAGAAGCAATATATAGAGCAAACTTAAAAGCCTGCAACACCACTCATTACAGCTGCTACGCGAACTGCTGGCGCAACTTCAGGCAAAACATCTTCGCGTGCAGGTTCAACGATGATCCTAACAGGAACCAAGACAAAACATTCTCTTTCTGCATCAAACAAAACGACTTGGTTAAGCGTTAAAAGAACAAGTGCTACTGCCGCAGTTTTTTCTTCTCGCAGCGTTAATTGAGCATAGCGTGCATTAAGTTCTGCTAAAACTTCTTCGTTAAGAATAGCGCCACGAAGGGATTTAACATATATAAAAAAGCCTTCCCCTGCTGATTCAACCGTAGCTGCAACTTCTTGGAATTCAACATCAGCAGCAACTGCACTACCAAAGAAACTCGCAACAACCAAAAGCGACAAGAAACGAATATCCATTAAGTCCCCCTACTTTACATACAATAACGATACAAATTATTCAGAAAAACAGTCTACCGCAAAAGTATTTTTTAACTAGAACGATCAAAAAAAGGATGTCCACTGCGTACACTTTTGGAAAGAGCGCAAGTATACTAAAAGCACATAAGATTCAAACTAATGAACGAAAGGATACTCGCGATGTTTTCTCGCATCATTACTGCATTAAGCCTACTCGGTCTTCTACCCCAAATAGCACAAGCTGTAGAAAATAAGCCATTTTTTTCTTGCCCTACAACACCATCCTCTGAGGAAGAAGATTCCTCAAACACTGCACCTTGCTGCATACTCTTTAACCCTGCGCAGCTGGGCTGGTTCGAGCCGTGTCGCAAAAAGCAGGCGCTCCCTATTAACGAAACCGCAATACAGATATCCGTGGAGGGAATAAAAAGATATCATCAAAACATTCCAAGTAGCTTTGAAAAACATAGTAAATCCGGTACAAAACGATATGATTTTGCCCGACGCGAATATCTCGGGAAACTTACCACGTATGAAATATCCCATCGTTCACCATATCGGCCTGCAGGTATTTTTCAAAAATTGACCCAGAAAATAACAGAAGAAATCGACACCCAGGCTGCCATCCTCTGCAAAGAAAGCACAGAAAAACTAACTTCGCTATTTTTAAACTGTAAAAGCATACCCGGAGGCGCCATCAAAATAAAAAAAGCTGTTAAAATGGCCCTTGTAATGCGCTGCAAAGAACTCCTTAAGAACGGCAATGATTCTATCGTCAGTAATATCATGGAAGCGTTTGAAAAGGACGCCGAGCAAGAAACTCCAATCTATCGGATCACCCAGGTTGCAAGTACTTCAGACAAGCTCACGTCCAAAACCTGGGATTTCGAACCCCACTATGCAGCCAAAAATTTAAACGTAATTATCGCGTGTTTTGCACAACATTATATGCCAATGCCACGATTTATTAACGCTTTTGCTTTTAACAAAATCGGCCAAACAGCCATTGTTGCCACTCTTTTAAATGAAATCTTTTTTATTAACTTTGTTACCAAAACATGCACCTGCCTTGGAACCACTAATCCTGACTACTTTTATCAAGGGGTATACGTAAAATCAGTCTTTTTTGATGCAACCGAAGAAGTAGCCTTTGCAATAAGTAGCAATGGCCAAATACGCTCCTGGAGCCTTCTCTCCCCTTCCAGCTCTTTTGCAGCAATCTGTTGTGCCCCAGGGTCTACCTGCTATCCAAATATAAAACGCACTAAACTGTTGGTAGTAACACCGAACAGCGCAGGCCTCCACTACTGCACAACTCTTGCCATAACCAAGCTTACGCAAGGAGAAGCATTTTTAGCTGATGTTTGCAAAGATGGAGCAGCAATTAAATCAAATAGCCCCCTGTTTAAACAATACGAAAACATACAACACAACCTACAAGAGACCCTGTAATGGTTCATGTCGCTGCACCACACCAATACCTAACGGAATTACTAAATTTACCGCTTATCGATGTGCGTTCACCGGCGGAATATGAACACGCCCACATTCCCAATGCACTCTCTATACCATTGTTTTCTGATCAAGAACGCGCAATTATTGGCACCCTGTATAAACAGGAAGGCAAAGAGGCTGCTGTAAGAGCGGGATTAGAAATCGTAGCTCCTCATATGCTTTCTTTTATTGACCAACTAAGGAAATATACGGACAAAAAAGAGGTCGTGGTGCATTGCTGGCGTGGTGGAATGCGTAGTCACGCGGTAGCCATGCTCTTTTCCTTTGCGGGTTACAAAACATATCAAATTGCCGGGGGATACAAAGCAATTAAACAAGAACTTCGTCAACACGCTACCAACACTAATTATCGTTGTATCCTCATTGGTGGCAAAACAGGCAGTGGCAAAACGGCACTGCTTGAAGAACTTACTCGACAAGGTAAGCAGGTAATTAACCTTGAACAACTTGCTGCACACAAAGGCTCTGCCTACGGCCAGTTAGGACAAGCGGCACAACCAAGTCAGGAGCAGTTCAACCTTTCGCTCTTCTGGCAACTATATCAATACAATCCCCAAAAAACTATCTGGTTTGAGCACGAAGGACGCCGGATCGGCTCATTACATATTCCGCAAGAACTGGTAACTCATTTAGAGCATTCACCGGTTGTTTATATCAACATACCCCGCGCAGAACGAATAGAACGCATCATTGCCGAATACGGCACATTCACCAAAAAAGAGCTTATTGCCAGCACACACCAGCTAGAACAACGGCTTGGCAACCAGAAAATGCAAGAAATATGTGTGGCCATTGAAAAAGACAACCTTCCAATAGCAGTTGAAAAACTTCTAGACCATTATGATGCATCCTATGAGTTTGCGACGCAGCGAAACGCTACCAATCACTTTACTCAAATTGATCTTCCTAGCACAAATTTAAAGGATCGAGCTCAAGCACTTATTGATTTAGCACAAAGGCTATAACAATGTATGCGCGGGTCCAACTACTCAACGGATTTTCAAAGCCCCTCACTTACCAAATTCCCAAAGAATGGGTAACGCGCGATCTCGTCGGAACTGTCGTACTAGTCCCCTTACAAAAACGTGTTGAGGCCGCTTTAGTCACTGAACAAATACAGGTGCTTTCATCACTCGAAAAGCAGTATCATTTACGTACTATCATTCCACAAGAAACTCTGCCCGTTGACCAGAACTTTCAAAAATTCACGCTACGCGTAGCACAGTTTTACGGGTTACCGCCTCAAAAATTTCTTCAAAAGCTGCAGCGCTTTTTATTCCAAAAAAAGGCATTAACCGTCGAGTTGGGAGAAACATCAGAAATACCACCACACGAACAACTAACACTAAACGCGGAACAGCAAAACGCCTGGGAACAAGTTAAGCCCACAATTAAACAGCAAAAGTATGCGCCTTTTCTTTTATATGGCGTAACTGGCTCAGGAAAAACAATTATTTATCAGAAGGCGATCGAAGAAGCCTACAAATTGGGTAAAACCACGATCTTTTTAGTGCCCGAGGTAGGTCTCGCTGTAAACTTTTTGGCGCGTTTTATAAAGTATTTTAATGGAAGCATTCCCATACTTCCATTTCACTCGGCCAGCACCGCCGCGCAAAAAAGATCTGTCTGGGAACTCGTCACGCAAAAACGTCCGGGATTAATCATTGGCGTACACCTTCCCACACTTCTACCCATACCAAACTTGGGGCTCATCATCATCGACGAAGAACACGATATTAACTTTCAAGAACAAAACCATCCTAAAACTAATACACGTGAAATTGCCCACATACGAGCCCAAACCTACAATATTCCCATTATTTTTGGCTCCGCCACTCCATCCATTCATACACTCTATACCGCCCGAGAACGGAGCTGGCCAATACTACATCTTAATACTAGGTTTGCAGGCGCTCCACCACAAATAGAAGAAGTCAATTTGCTAGAAGACAAACGCCGCCCTTATTTTTGGATAAGTCGACGGCTTCATGAAGAAATTGCAAAACGCCTTGAACGCAAAGAACAAAGTATTATTTTTCTCAATCGACGAGGCTTTAGCTTTTTTATCCAATGTCGCGCATGTGGCACCATCTTTACCTGTCCAAACTGCTCTGTTAGCCTCACGCTACATACCAATAAGAAAATAATGTGCCACTACTGTGACTATCAACAACAGGAACCAACAGCATGTTCTAAGTGTGCTTCTAAAGACCTTCTTAAAAAAGGTGTTGGCACACAGCAACTCGTTCAGATCCTAGAAACGCTTTTTCCAACAGCCCGGATTATTCGCGCTGATCTCGATACCACAAAAAATAAAAAGGTGTGGGCAAAAACAGTAGAGAGCATTGTGCAAGGAGAAACAGACATTATAGTCGGCACACAAACCATTACCAAAGGCTACCACTTTCCTAAAGTCACCTTAGTCGGCATTATTTGGGCAGATATTTCACTTTCAATACCAAAATACAATGCATGTGAGGCAACCCTGCATCAGCTTATTCAGGTCGCCGGAAGAGCTGGGCGAAATACGCTTGAAAGCCTTGCCATTGTCCAATATTGCAGCAATCACCCAATCTTTTCATATCTTAACGAAGACCGCTACCAAGATTTTGTACAATACGAGCTTGAATACCGAGAAAAACTAGGGTACCCGCCCTACCAGAAATTACTTGAATTTGAACTGCAACACACCGATGAGACAGTTGTAGAAAAGGAGAGCGGACAACTAAAAAAATTACTGCAAGCCGAATTTAGCAATGCAACGATTCTAGGGCCCGCTAAACCACCAATTCACAAACGGCAAAATGTACACCTACGCAACCTCTATGCAAAATGCTCCAGTCATAACCAAGTTAACGAGATTATTACCAGAGCCCATATGCACAATCGGGACAGCAAACTGCATATCACCCTGCAGCCGTTATGATACCCCCACAAGCTGAGCTATCTCGCCAACTTTTTCCTCTAGCACGCGGAGCCGTCTTCGATTTTGAGCGCCTATGATAATAAGTCGCCCACAATCATCTCGCTTAAACAAAGCCGTTTGGTAGTGTGTTAGCCAGGCAAATCTAGCAATTATCCGCTCTAAATCAGCATTCCACACACTCGGAACCCCACCATCGAGATACCGCTGAGCCTCTGCATGCAAATTTTTAATCGCGACATCGTATTTTTCAATTAAAAAAGACTCCAAATCGATATATACCTTCGACGTCAACCTAATACGCGCACTCATATAAGAAATAATATTAGAAAGTTTGATCTTTAAGGGATTGAATGTTGCCCAAAAGGCTTGATACTCCCTCTCCCATTCATAACAAGCTCTCATTAAACGTTTAGTTTTTCGCTTTTTAGAAAGCAGGCGTTTAATTTCTTGATGGTGTTTTTCACGCTGTTTAGCACCAAATTTTAAAAGGGCATCAATGTGTGCATGCATCCCAAACGCCTGCGCATATGCGTCAGCAAGCTCTGATTTTTCTTTTAAATAAGCACTGGAAAAAAATTCGTTATATTGAAGGATAAATGATGCAACGCTCCCCATTCCTCGCGTTTTACATGCTAGCCGAGTACATTCAACCTTGTGGGGAATCGCGCCGCCAGAAAGAATCAAGCCGATACTACAAAAAAACAACACGAAGAACAGAATGGACGAATTTTTCACAGGAAGCCTTCAAAAGGGAATTATTTATTTCACGTTTTAGGGTGTTTTTATTTTACGCATACTACCCATGCGCTATAAATAGTTACTTATTTGCCCGCGCCTTTTTGCAGCAACAAGCGTTGTATTGCTCCAAAACATCTGCTATCTCTTTTTTAAGCTCCTGCAGACGAGCTGAATGCTCTTTGCATTTCAAAGCTTTTCCGCCATGCTCAGGATTAAAGAGATAATCACTACAGTGACTAATCCAAACTAACACAAATGAAACCTTGGTAATATTCAATGGGCGCAAGGGTTTATCAGTACCTAAACTTGCCTGATATTGCTCCAAAATCGAATGGAATCCACGCAGAATATTGCTGGTTAAAGCAGAATAACGCTCAAAAAGTTGGCTCTCAAAAACTATATACGCATGAGATGAGCTAAAGAGCTGCCCTAAACGCTGACCCATAACCCCAGAAACTTCTTTAAAACCTGCTTCAAGCTTCTTAAAAGTCGATTCAAAATTTAAATACTCCTCTGCCCAGATATTATAGGCAGTCTTGAGCCTAGCGCTTGCAGCTAAAAGATCATCTTGTTTCTCATTAGAAACTTCGCGGAATTTCACCATCAGGTTTTTTCTCTTTTGTTTTGTCGAATTCTGATACCCATCAAGGATCAACTCACTCGCGCTTAGAAACGCTTTAATTTGGCCGCACAAAAAAAGTGCATGAGGATATGCATTTAACATCTCTTGCTTACGCATCTTTGGAAGGCGGCGCGCTAAGGCCTCTCTTTTTTGCTCAAAACGAAGTACGCACTGCATACCCTGCTGCTTAAAAGCTTTTCCAGGATTTGCGCCTTCAAGTCCATTCGAGGCTGAATAGGCACCAAAAACAGCAGATGGGAAGAACACCAAAAAGCCAACGCGATAAAGAATATTCATGAAAAACTTTCCAAGGAAAAAAGAAATTATATAGTATTTAAGGGGTATTTTTTACTTTACCATACAAAATTTAAGAATCAAAAATTAGGCGAGAAGGACCGGGCCCATGAAGATTTCTACATTGCCACTTTCACTCTATACCATAACCATGGGACTTGCTGGTTATACTATTGCACTGCGCACGCTAAGCCTTTTTGGCAACATGGGACGGCTTCCCTATCACGTACCCTTTTTTATCGCCCTTGCCGTATTTTTAACAACAACTTTTTTCTTTCTTGTTAAAGCCACTCGGTATCCAGAAACGTTACGTCATGACTGGCGGGACCCACTCCATATCAATCTCTTTCCCGCAGTCAGCATATCACTCCTACTGCTTTCAATAGCCGGGCAAACTATTGCACCAAACTGTGCTTGGTATTGTTGGCTTTTTGGAACCATTCTTCATGGCATTTTTTCTATCGCCGTAATGAAAACCTGGGTCGAAGAATCGCATTTTGGAATCGAGCATTTTAACACACTCTGGTTTATTCCTATTGTAGGCAACATCCTGGTGCCAATCATGGGCACACAATATGGATTCTTAGAAATGTCCTGGTTTTTCTTTGCTATTGGTTTTGCTTTTTGGGCTCTACTAATGCCGCTTATCATGTATCGCCTCTTCTTTGCGACACCGCTACCCAAATCACTTGCACCCTCGATGTTTATCCTCGTAGCGCCGCCTGCGGCAGGATTTATCGCATACTTTAAACTAACGCATCAAGTCGATCCACTCGCGCACATACTTCTGTATCTGGCGCTCTTCTTTTTTGTATTCGTCCTCATACAAGCGATTCACCGTGGATTTGGAAAATTTTCGCTTAGCTGGTGGGCAACAGTCTTCCCCTCTACTGCACTGGCAACTGCATTATTAGTAATATTCCATGCAATCCATGCTTCAGTATTTTTATATAGTGCTACAGCCCTGCTGATTGGAACTACACTATGGCTTCTGATCTTGCTGCCAGCCACCATTAAATTTATTGCCAAAAACTAGGATTTGCCATCCAATGCTAATATACACATAGAAAGAGCGCCGTCAAAACAACCAATGAATTATTCATTAAGCTCATTAGCCCAAGCCTCGAATTAATCTATACATTCTTTATATTCCTGCTTCTGTTCATTATTAAAGAAATCCTGCAACGCATATCCTGGAACAACCGCATTGTGCCATTCAAATAAACATTGACCAATGCGGCGAACAAATGCACATCGAGACCAAACATCCCAAGCAACAGCCATATTTTTTGTTTTTTCTGCCGC
>MHBF01000202.1 GCA_001803225.1 Lentisphaerae bacterium GWF2_44_16
CGCTGACCGCCGTGCTGGGCTTTGCCGCCGAGAGGCTGCTGTGTGACGAGCGAATAAGGCCCGACAGCCCTGGCGTGTATTTTATTGGCGACAAGGTGGTCGAGTTTCATCATGTATATCTGACCGACCATTATGCGCTGTCCGAACTTGTTTCCGTTTCTCCCGTCGAGAAGTTCGGTCTTGCCGTCAAACTGCAGCTTGCCGTCCTTCTGGTAGAAACCCCAGTGGTAGTTTTCCTTAATGTCTTTTGAAAGCTTTTCATTGGCTTTTTCCATGAGTTCCACAATGTGTTTCTCATTTATGCCGTCAAAAACCGGAGTGGCCACTTTCAGTCCAAGTATCTTGGCAGCCCATCCCAGATGTGTTTCAAGCACCTGCCCAACGTTCATACGGCTAGGTACGCCGAGGGGGTTCAATACTATGTCCACGGGTGTTCCGTCTGCCAGGAAAGGCATGTCTTCAATAGGCACTATTTTTGCCACGATACCTTTATTTCCATGGCGGCCCGCCATTTTATCGCCAACCTGAAGTTTGCGTTTGGAGGCCACATACACCTTAACTTTCTTAATGACGCCGGGATCGACGCCCTCGCCCATTTCAAGCGACTTGATGGATTCTTCCTTCAGTCTCTCCGTCTCTTCAAAACGGGGTATATATGAAGTCATGATCCCTTCTATTGTTTTTCTGAGCGGACAGTCGTCCATTCTGTAAGCATTGTATTTGTTCGCCAGTTTCAGAACTGAACTGCGGGTCACTTTTCTGTTGGAAGATATGAGTATGGCGTTCTTCTTTGAAGATGCCTCGTCATAAATGGGGCACGGGAGTTTCTGCCCGAGCATATTGTCCGCGAGTTTGTCCGCGAGTTCCTCAACGAGCTCGGCATGTTTCGCCTTGTACGTATCTTTGGAACTCTTTACCTGACGCCTCAGTTCCGACTTGGTCATAGACTGCCTGTTCGGGTCTTTGGCATATTCGATTCTCACATCCATCACAATTCCGCCCTTGCCGCTGCTTACGATAAGGCTCGAGTCTTTGACATCGGCAGCCTTTTCACCGAAAATAGCGCGGAGAAGACGTTCTTCAGGTGCCAATTCCGTTTCGGACTTGGGTGTGATTTTGCCGACGAGTATATCGCCGGGTTTCACTTCCGCGCCGAGCCTTACCACGCCATCAGGACCCAAATTACGGAGGGCCTCTTCGCTGACATTCGGTATATCCCTGGTTATTTCCTCGGGACCAAGTTTCGTATCGCGGGAAGTTATCTCGAATTCATCAATATGAACACTCGTATAGGTATCTTCCTTGACGAGGCGTTCGCTTACTACGATAGCATCCTCAAAGTTGTATCCGCACCAGGGCATGAAAGCGACCAGCACGTTCTTGCCGAGAGCAAGTTCGCCGTCCGCTGTGGCGGCGCCGTCCGCGATAATATCGCCGACTTTCACCTTGTCTCCGCTTCTTATGAGAGGCCTCTGGTTTATACAGGTCCCCGCGTTACTGCGGAGAAATTTATTCAGCTTATATATGCCGGGCGCTTTATCTGAAGTGCTTTTCAGAGGCTTCCCGTCGCTGGTTATCACAATTTCGCATGAAGAGACCTCGGCCGCAACGCCTGCCTTCGCGGAAGAAACTACCGCTCTGGAGTCAACCGCCACCTTTTTCTCAAGTCCTGTACCGACCAGAGGAGATTCGGTTATGAGCAGAGGAACAGCCTGACGCTGCATGTTTGAGCCCATCAACGCTCTGTTCGCGTCATCGTGCTCAAGGAACGGTATAAGGCCCGCCGCGGCACTGACAAGCTGCTTCGGCGAAACATCCATATACTGTACTTCATCCTTCGGGTGTTCTTCCGATTCGCCTCTGTATCTCGACATTATCATAGGTTTCGTGAATTTGCCTTTATCATCAATCGGCGCGTTGGCCTGGGCTATTACGAACTCCTCTTCTTTGTCGGCTGAGAGATAATCTATCTTGCTTGTAACAATCCCTTTTTCAACTTTCCTGTAAGGAGTTTCAAGGAAACCGTAATTATTGGTAACCGAGTAAAGGGACATGGAAGAGATAAGACCGATATTGGGGCCTTCAGGAGTCTCTATGGGGCATATTCTGCCGTAATGGCTGGAATGCACGTCACGGACTTCGAACCCGGCGCGTTCACGGCTGAGACCGCCTGGCCCGAGGGCACTGAGACGGCGTTTATTGGTGAGCTCTGAAAGCGGGTTTGTCTGATCCATGAACTGAGAAAGCTGATTCCTGGCGAAGAAGTCCCTTATCACTCCGGCAAAAGCCTTCGGATTTACGAGTTTGCTCGGTGTGATGCTTGCGTCTTCCGCGCTCAGAAGAGTCATACGCTCACGTACAAGGCGCTCCGTTCTGAGAAGCCCAACCCTGCAATGATTCTGGAGAAGTTCGCCTACTGTTCTTACGCGCCTGCTTCCGAGATGGTCGATATCATCGGTCTGTCCGCCTGTATTGCGGAGTCTGAGCAGGTATTTTGTGGCTTCAAGCAGGTCTTCCTTCATGAGGGTCCTGTCCTCGGCTGGAATATTGATGCCCAGTTTTTCATTGATCTTGAAACGGCCTACGGCACCAAGGTCATAGCGTTTTATATCAAAGAAAAGCCTTTTCAGGAGCTGTTTGGCGTTATTTACGCTTGGAGGATCACCGGGACGCATGCGCCTGTATATTTCTTTGAGGGCCTCTTCCTGTGTGCGGGCCGGATCTCTCTGGAGACAGGTGATAAGATAATTATCGCCGTCAGGAATATGAGCAAGAGTCACTTTCTGTATGCCCGCGTCCTGAAGGGCTTTGAGGTTTGCCTCTGTAAGGAATGTGCATTCCTCAATAATTATCGCTCCATCTTTGCTGAGCACATTGTCAACAGTATAAAATGTGGCAAGCTCTTTTTCCTTGAGCAGAGAAGCTACAGTATAGCTTCCAACCTTATAAGCCGCGGAAAGCATTTCCTCGTTTGTCTCATAACCGATGGCGCGGAGGAATGTGGTGATGAGAAATTTTCTGCGTCTGCGCCTGCGGTCAAGATATATGTATATCAGATCGTTTATATCAAACTGAACTTCCATCCAGGAACCTCTGTCCGGTATTATCCTGAATGAATAAAGTGTGCGTCCGCTTGAATGCCTGGCTTTTTCAAAACATATCCCGGGCGAGCGGTGCAACTGGCTTATTATGACTCTCTCGGCGCCATTGATTACAAATGTGCCCCTGTCGGTCATCATCGGTATCTCGCCGAAATAAACTTTTTCAGAAACCCCGGCGCCTTTATTTTTCAGCACCAGTTCAACATGCAGAGGAGCGCTGTAGGTATTTCCGTCCTTTATGCAATCAACGATTTCAGCTTTGGGATCGCCCACTGAGTAGGAAGCGAATTCAATGACCAGCTGCTTGTCAAAACTTTCTATTGGAAAAACTTCATTGAAGACTTCCTGGAGTCCCTGATTCTCTCGTTTCTCAGGGCCAAACTGCTTCTGTAAAAATGACTTGTAAGAGTCAATCTGAATTCCTACAAGGTCCGGAATTTCCAACACATCATGCAAATTTCCAAAATTTACGCGTTCAGGCATAGCCCACCCTCATTATGGTTATAAACAAAAAAAAACACGAGGAATACTTATTCCCGTTCATAATAAAAAAACTAATATATGTATATATGAAGGAAACAGCGGGAAAAATAAATAAATAAATATTTTTTCCCCGCCGTTATCAATCGGCGTGGAACTCTACTTGAGTTCGACAGTCGCGCCGGCTGCTACGAGCTGAGCTTTCATTTTTTCAGCTTCTTCCTTTGTAGCGCCTTCTTTTACAGGCTTCGGAGCGCCTTCAACAAGGTCTTTTGCCTCTTTAAGGCCAAGTCCGGTAATTGCCCTGACTTCCTTGATGATAGCGATCTTCTTGTCAGCCGCGAAAGTGCTGAGAATTACGTCGAAAGCTGTTTTTTCTTCAGCTGCCGGAGCTGCCGCGCCTGCCGCAGGTGCAGCTGCCGCCATCGGGACCGCTGCCGTAACGCCCAAGCGCTGTTCCAATGCCTTGACCAGCTTTGAAAGGTCAAGCACTGAAAGCTTTTCCACGTAAGCAATAAACTCATCCATTTCCTTTGAAACTTCAACTTTGGCTTCTTCTGTCATTGAAAGAGACCTCCTAATTTATTTGTTATTTTCTATTTTAGATTTATTGGTTTTCGCTGAGTTTGTTTTTATAAGCGTTCAATACATTGACAAGACTTGCGACCTTGGCATTAAGCACGGTAACAAGATTTCTTGTCGGCGCCTGTATGACCCCTACAAGCTGGGCATAAAGAACTTCACGCGGCGGAATTGACGCAATTGCCTTGACATCAGATCCGCTGAGCAATTCACCTTCAATCAGACCGCCTTTAGGCGCGAGCGCCTCATGGGTCTTCAAAAAAGTTTCTATTGCTTTGGCTACTGCTCCGGGATCACCTTTGCCTGTTATAAGGGCGGTATCTTCCCTGAGTTTGAGATTGCCCAATGCCGTAATGCCTTTAAGTTCCGCGGCTTTCTTAATGAGCCTGTTTTTCAGAACATGACATTTTGCATCATGCTGGGCAAGCGCACCCCTGAACTCCGAAAAGTCCTTGACGCTAAGCCCCTTATAGCTTACAAAATACATAAAAGATGAATCATTGAGCAATTTGCCGATATCACTTACAAGTTGAGTTTTTTCGACTCTCATGATGTCACCTTCACAAATTCTTTTATGTCTATTTTAATTCCGGGACTCATCGTGGATGACATAGTACAGCTCTGCATAAATATACCCTTGGCGGTAGAAGGCTTTGCCCTCATTATCGCATGAATGATAGTACTGCCATTCTCTTCAAGGTCTTCCGCTTTGAATGAGAGCTTCCCAACAGGTACATGGATACAGGCGCCACGGTCGTTTTTAAACTCTACACGTCCGGCTTTCGCTTCCGTGACTGCTTTTCCGACATGGTCTGTTACTGTTCCTGTTTTCGGGTTTGGCATCAATCCTTTCGGACCCAACGCGCGGCCTAACGGACGCACCATCGGCATCGCTGCCGGAGTCGCGATAAGAACATCAAATTCCACCCAGCCGCCTTTTATTTTATCCACCAGTTCGTCAAGCCCGACAAAATCGGCACCTGCTTTTTTGGCTTCTTCCGCGGATGCGTCAGACGCTATTACAGCAACCACTACTTTTTTACCAGTGCCCTTGGGCAGCGGGATCGCGCCTCGGACGTTCTGGTCTGTCTGTTTTGGATCTATGCCCAATTTGAATGCCAGCTCCACTGTCTGATCGAATTTGACATGCGGCATTTCTTTCAACATTTTGAGAGCCTCACGCAAATTGTACAACTTAGCACAATCAATCTTTTCACTCTGGGAACGGTATAACTTGCTTCTATGCATCGATCACCTCGATTCCCATGCTCCTGGCTGTACCTTCAATTACACGCACTGCAGCATCTTCGCTTCTGGAGTTAAGGTCATTCTTCTTGGTTTTCACGATTTCCTTGATCTGGGTTCGCGTTACTTTTCCCACAAAACCTTCCCTGCCCGGGGTTTTAGAACCCGCGGCAAGCCCTGCTGCTTTTTTCAGCAATACAGCGGCCGGAGGAGATTTCGTAATGAAAGTAAAGGATCGGTCCTGGTAAACCGTAATCACTACGGGAATTACCATGCCGGCCTGCGACTGGGTAGCCGCATTGAACTGCTTGCAAAACTCCATGATGTTGATACCTGCTTGACCAAGCGCGGGACCAACTGGCGGGGCCGGATTAGCGGCTCCTGCCGGGATCTGCAAACGGATCACCCCGGTAACTTTCTTTGCCATTGTTTTCTCCTTTAACGCGTTGTGGTCCGGAACGGCAGACTTCCTCCCGCATCGCGTCTAAGACTATTATATGAAATCCGGCCCGAACTCCTATTCGCGGCCGACCTGCCAAAACTCTAATTCAACCGGTGTGGAACGACCGAATATGGAAACCATCAGTTTCAGTTTCCCGCGTTCCGCGTCAATTTCCTCTATCGCACCCTCAAAATTCTCAAAAGCGCCATCTTTTATGCGGACAGTTTCGCCTATGTCAAAGAGTATTTTCGGCTTCGCTTTTTCCTCATGCGCGCTGCCCTGTCTCATCAGATCGGCAACTTCACCGCTGGAAAGAGGTATCGGATTGTCGCTACTTCCAACAAAGCCTATTACTCCCTGCACCTCGCGGATAAAATACCATATCTTCTCATTTATCTGCGTAGTCCCTTCGGTATAAAGGTCCATTCTTACAAGAATATATCCCGGAAAGCACTTCCGCGTCGTCGTGGTCTTTTTTCCCTGACGAACTTCAGAAACTTTCTCAATAGGTATGAAAACTTCATACACCGGAAAATCGGGACCTTCCAGATGAAGCTGTCTTTCAATACTCTCCTTGACCTTGTTTTCCTGCCCGGAAAGGGTGTGAACTACAAACCATTGTCCCTTGTCGCGTTCTTCCATTCTTTTTCATGCTCCTTGAGCAGTAAAATTATTTCATAGTAAGAAAATTAATCAGCAGTCTGCTGATTTCATCCACGAAAGCCACATAAAGGGCCAGTACCGCTATCGCCACAATCATCAAAATTGTGGACTCGAACAACTCAGCTCTGCTGGGCCAGCTGCATTTTCTGAGCTCAGCCATCGTATCAGACAAAAACTGCCGTGTCGCCCCAAGCCAATTATTCATATTTTATCTACAGCCTTTAGTAACTTAAAAATCCGTATTTGTGACACTCTGATTGATATGGCAGGAGCGGTGAGGCTCGAACTCACGACCTGCGGTTTTGGAGACCGCTGCTCTAGCCAACTGAGCTACACTCCTGAAAACATTCCACCAAAACCTTTATTTCGTCTCCTTGTGGAGTGTATGTTTCCGTTCAAACTTACAGAATTTCTTTTTCTCAAGCCTTCCCGGAGTATTCTTTTTCTCTTTTTCCGTCATGTAGTTGCGCTGTTTGCATTCAGTACACGCAAGCGTAATTATTTCTCTCGCCATATCTTCACCTGTCTTTTAGCGTAATTATCCCGTACAATCATTTTATGACTGTACGGGATATTAAATAAACAAAAACCTTAGTTGCTTTTTTTATTCAATGATATCCGAAACTCTTCCGGAGGCAACAGTACGGCCGCCTTCACGGATAGCGAAACGGAGTGTTTTCTCCATGGCTATCGGTGAAATGAGTTCCACTGTTATCGCCACGTTATCGCCGGGCATTACCATTTCCACGCCTTCAGGCAGTGTTACTATTCCGGTAACGTCTGTCGTACGGAAATAGAACTGAGGACGGTAATTTGTGAAGAACGGTGTATGACGGCCGCCTTCTTCCTTTGACAACACATATATTTCAGCTTTGAACTTGGTATGCGGGGTAATTGATTTGGGTTTGGCAAGTACCTGACCACGCTCCACATCTTCTTTCTTTGTGCCGCGGAGCAGACAGCCGATATTGTCGCCGGCAAGACCTTCATCAAGAAGCTTGCGGAACATTTCAATACCTGTAACAGTTGTTTTGACTGTCGGTTTGATACCTATGATTTCGATTTCTTCGTTAACCTTTACAACACCGCGTTCCACACGGCCGGTCACAACTGTACCGCGGCCTTCTATTGAGAACACGTCTTCGATAGGCATCAGGAAAGGCAGATCAATATCGCGCTTGGGTTGCGGAATATAGCTGTCAACTGCATCCATAAGCTCGAATATGCACTTGGAGGCAGGATTGTTCGGATCGCCTTCAGCTTCCATGGCCTTGAGCCCTGAACCTTTTACGATCGGAACTTCATCGCCGGGGTAATCGTATTTAGAGAGAAGTTCGCGGATTTCCATTTCGACAAGTTCGATAAGCTCGGGATCATCAAGCTGATCAATTTTATTGAGAAATACTACGAGGGCCGGAACGCCTACCTGACGGGCCAGGAGAACGTGTTCGCGTGTCTGGGCCATCGGGCCGTCTGTGGCCGCTATCACGAGTATCGCGCCGTCCATCTGGGCCGCGCCTGTGATCATGTTCTTTACATAGTCGGCATGTCCGGGACAGTCAACGTGCGCATAATGGCGCTTGTCTGTCTCATATTCGACGTGAGCCGTATTAATTGTTATGCCGCGCTCTTTTTCTTCGGGGGCGTTATCGATTTCGTCATACTTCTTTACTTCGCCTTTGCCCATTTTTTTCGCCATTGTCATTGTAATGGCGGCTGTGAGCGTGGTCTTGCCATGGTCAACGTGGCCGATTGTTCCAATGTTTACGTGAGGCTTCGATCTTTCGAATTTCTCTTTAGCCATCCTTTTCCTCCTGGTATTATTTACCTCTTTAAGTTGATTTCTCTTTTACGCTAAAACTATTTTAATCATATTTAAATATATGGAGCCCACAACCGGATTTGAACCGGTGACCTCGTCCTTACCAAGGACGTGCTCTACCAACTGAGCTATGTGGGCACCGGCAAACTACCTCAGCTTTCCACTATGAATTCACGAAATGAGCGTGAAATATATACTACCCATTCAACAAGTCAATTCCCAAAATAATTTTTTTGATATATTTTTCATGCACTCGCTGAAAAATATCAAAATTTGGTGCTCGGGGGGGGACTTGAACCCCCACAGATTACTCTACATGCCCCTCAAACATGCGCGTCTGCCATTCCGCCACCCGAGCAGTCGTTTTACGACAAACAGGTTTTTATATTACCGCCTCATCAGCACAATGCAAATTTTTTTTCATGATTTTTAAGTTTTTTTTAAACAGAACTTTCAAGCAGGCAAATTAAAGACTCATTGTCTATCGGGAAATACCACATAATCTAAACGGCGCTTTCTGTATAGTGTTCCAGCATTCAAAAAATCTTAATTACCTTCGATGATAAAGCCCTGAGGAAGATTGTAACCGTGTGCAGCCAGGAGCCCCTTGAGAATGTCAGGCCTGTCGCTTATTATACCGTCAACTTTCCACCTTATCATCTTTTCGACTTCGGAATAGTTAAATTCACAGCCTTCTTTTTCGGGCCAGCCCCAGACAACTACTTTAAGCCCGAGCTTATGGGCTTCATCAAGATCTTTTTGGGTCAAATCCGCTTCAAATGGTTCCCAGCAGTATCCGCCGAGATGTTTAATCATTTTCGGAAGCGAGTAGCCATAATCTTTGGGTTTCAGCCCCGCTGTCCATGTACCGCTTTCCGTATCATCCATAATTTCCGTAGTATGGTCGCTAAGATAAGCTGTTTTAATTTGGGGTGCCAGTTTATTGAGTTCGACAAGACATTGCCAGTCAAAAGCCTGAACTTCGGTCCTGTCAATGATGTCTTCTTCTTTCATAAATTTATAAAGAGCTTTCGCAAATTCTCCGGGCGTAGCGGTAAGCGCGGGTTTAGTCGGGTCGTTCTTGATTTCGATTTGGAAACCTACTTTCCGCCCGCTGACTTTCTTCACATAATCAACAACTTCCTTGAGCGTAGGAATACAGGCATCGACAGATCGTTGATGAGGAAAATAAGACGCGTATTTTGTATTTGGCCTAAGCATACCGACATTATATTTCCGGATTTCGGCCAGCGTCATAGAGTATATCGGCACAGCTTCCGCTATCCATTTCCCGTTTTCATCTCTTGTCAGATTAGGATTAAGGCCCAAATCATGGGTAATTACAAGTATTCCGTCCTTCGTTATTCCGATGTCCATATCTACATAGTCAGTGCCAAGACGCAACGCTTCCACATAAGCAGGCATAGTCTGCTCGGGCATCAGTCCCCGCCCTGCCCTGTGCGAATACACCTGAATGCTTTTACCTTGCAACGGAACACCATTGTATTTAACAACTGAATTTTCATCTCCGGAACATATTAAAATTGACATAAAAAGCCACCCCGTCAAGAGCGATTTGTTTAAACGCATTATGCTTTTCTCCATTAGCGTCCGCATTATTATTATAAATATTATAGTACAATCTTTAATCACTTATTTCAATTCATACCCGGACATCATTTTGATAAAATGACAACAGAGCTTAAAATGGAAAGTGGACAATTCTTGCAAATCTTTCACATCCTCCCCCCAATATTGGCTTATTGATTTTAAACCAACAATAAGCTATCTTATGATCTTAAGGCGTGGCATATCATTACCACGGGGGCAGCTCCAAATGGCGGAAACTGGCGTCCGCCTGAAACTGCAACAGACGGGGGCTAAAAAAGGCCAAATCAGCTTTTTGATAGGAAAAAACTAATTTACACGGTATCATTAAAATTTAACAAAAGACGGAACCGTTTAATGACAATCACGTTGCAAGTCAATGAGCGGGGTCAGACTCCGGAAGCACGACCCCGGAAGAAGGACTCGCTATTCTCAACAAACAACGCTGGCAGAAAAAGCAGCAATTTAGGAGTAAAAAATGATCAATCAAGATTTTATAAAAAGCCAAATCATTGGAATGGGAACTGAAAAGTTTGATCAACTAGTTGCTTTTATTTTAAATAAGGTATTTGGATGTGTCTGTAATGTCAATGGAAAGGGTGATGGCGGGTGTGATTTTCGTTCTTTCGGCACAAAAAACCGTTATGTTCTTTTCCAAGATGCAAACGGACATCCTGTTTTCTCTGTGCAAGCGACTATTCAAGAAACAGACTGGCAGGATAAAGCTTTTGCCGATGCAAAGAAATCAAAGGATAACATTCCAAATTTGACGGGATATATTTTTATTACATCAAGGCCCCGAGAGCAAGCTGATCTATTACCACTGCAATATAAAATTTCTAGCGAATTGGGTCTTTCTGCCACTTGTATCGGGGCTAGAGAATTGTCTGGTATTATTTTTGAAAAAAAGTTATTTGCAGAGTTTATGGCAGTGACAGGATTGGCAATAGGGGAAGAGATTATAGGGCAGCCTGATGCTAAGTTAAAGATGTTGTATAGATTATTTGCCTTGAATCAAGGGCGATCCCATGTTCGTTCTGAAATTTTTGACACAATATTATTAAGCCGTTTGTCTATGAATGCAGAAGGTCTGGCCCGGAATAAATTGATTGAAGAAACCATTAAATTCCTCGGAATATCCGAACTAAAAAATCCTGAAATCAATAGTCGCATTGATTCTCTGTTGCATGGTAAAATACAAAAAATAGGTGACAAGCTATTTTTGAAAGAAGAAACGAAAAAAGAATTGCAAATTGCTAATGCTATATATACTGATGAACTGAATTTCTTTAAATCTGGCATATCTGATATTATTAAGAGTAATGGTGGAGTTATCAACATAAAAAGCGCAGAATCTCTTGCTTTGTCGATTGCTGAATTTTATGTCGCTAGCCAAGCGCAAAAATTAAATCGTCTTGCTTTGTCATCTCTTCTGCAACTCCCCAATGGTCAAATCCACACTTTTGCAGATTTTACTAAGGATTTATCTGCGCAGAAGATACCAAAGGCTAGTATCACAAAGGTACAAAATGAAATTTTGGCTTTTGCGTCGGTTAATGCCTTATTAAAGAAGTTAGTCAATGCAGTTATTTATGCATCTTTAGATCATAGTTCCAATCCTTGTTCTGTTTTGATGTTGGGACAATATGAATGGCAAAACATTAAGCTCATCACGGATACTACCATTGCAATTCCATACTTGGCGACCTCCATGTTTGCAACAACTGGTGGCAGGTTTTCGGATGCGTCTAATACAATAATTAAAATGTTGAAAAAAAATAATGCGCATTTTGTAATAACCGGAAACTATATTAATGAATGCGCATCCCATCTTGTGGAAGCATACGCCTATTGTGACGTTGTAAATGAATTTTCATTGGAACTTCAAGATTCAAAAAACGGTTTCATTTCTCATTATTGCCAAATGAAAGCCAAGGGGATTGCTGACATGCCCAATACGCTGCCAGAATATATCAGAAGTATTTCTGGCGAGGCTGTAAAGAATTACTCTGACAAGCGTTATAAAATCAAACGTGTTATGGAAGAAATACAACCAGTTTTTGCTGATTTGGGTATTTCTTTTGAACAAATATTGCCTTATGACGAGGAAAAATATCGAAAAGATTTAGAAACGGAATATTCCTTTTCATTGGAATCATCAGGAAAAAAAAGGCCCAAACACCTTATTCGGCACGATCTCAACACCCTTGCGCATATCAGGCGGGACTATTCGGAAAAATCCCAAGCTTTTATATTATTGACTTGGGACTCATTATTGATCAAGCTAAGTAAATTTATGGCTCAGTCTGGCATGATTATTACGCCAGCAGAAGCGATTGATTTATTTCAATCTTCAGAAGAAATCTCTGAGGGAAAACTTCATGCCATTGCTTTTGAATATGCAATGGTAAACGACCAGCCTAGGCTTTTAGCCGCAGAGTTTTTGGACCATTTAACGGCCATTGCATCACAACAATCACCCGAATGGAAACAAAGGAATTTGACGAGAAATTTATTAAGTGAATTTCTGGCAAAAGCTGATCGTGCCTCCCAGGCATCAAGTATTGCAGGGAATTCGAGTATGATTGACGAGTTTTTAAAAGAAAAGGGACTATTGCCCAACAATAATGATAATGACGATCAAGAGGATGAATAGTCAGTACTTCTTGGGAAAAGGCTAATATGAACTACACCCCGCCATTTCAAATATCGGCGAAAGCAATTTCGATGATTGCAGAAATTTCTGCACTTATCGAACGGTATGCCATTCGGATGGAACGGCATGACGCGTTGCGCTTGCGCAAGGCAAACAAAATCAAGACCATTCAGGCTTCGCTGGCCATCGAGGGCAATACATTGACCGAAAGCCAAGTAACCAATATTCTTGACGGCAAGAAAGTCGTGGCCCCCCTTCGTGAAATTCAGGAAGTAAAAAACGCCATTGCAACATATGACCTCGCCCCTAAACTTGATCCGTTTTTGGTTCAAGACCTTCTGAAGGCGCATGGAGTCATGATGTCGGCGCTGGTTGAAGGTCCGGGCAGGTTCCGGCACGGCGGAGTCGGCGTTTTCGCAGGGAAAGAAGTTGTTCACATGGCCCCGCCAGCCAAACGGGTCCCGGTATTGATCGCCGCTCTTTTCGACTGGCTTAAAAAAGCGGAAGATCACCTATTGATTCGCAGTTGCGTCTTTCATTATGAGTTCGAGTTCATCCACCCCTTTGCCGACGGGAACGGTCGCATGGGACGTCTCTGGCAATCCCTGATCCTCGCGCGGCTTCATCCAGTCTTTCAGTATCTGCCGGTCGAATCAATGGTTCACGACAATCAGCAAGAGTATTACGAGGCCATCAATGCCAGTACAGCCAATACAAATTCCGGAATCTTCATCGACTTCATGTTGAACGAAATTCTGCAATCGCTGAAAACACATCAAGGCATGGCGTGGGAGACCGACGGCGGAGTAAGTGGCGCACTAACTGGCGGAGTAAATGAGGTGCTGGCATTTATAAAGAACACCCCCGGATGCCGCGCCAATGGCATTGCCTCGGCATTGGATATTCCGCTTCGTTCCATTCAACGGTATCTCGGTCAGCTGAAAGACGAAAACAAAATCGAATTCCGCGGTGCCCCGCGAAACGGCGGTTATTATCCGAGAGGAGATAAATAAAATGCCGCCACAGCCGGAAAAAAAGAAAGAACTCGTTGCTTGGTTGGTGTAGGGGGACAACGAGTTAAGGGTAAGGATTAATAAATAGTATATTAATATTGCGAGATATTGTTCTGAAAGATGCGGGACAAGTGTTGATTGAAAATGAATGGATGAAAAGCTGAAGAGCGTCCTGAAAAGCGCCGTTTCAAGGCAGGAATTCATTAAGCCGACGGCTTCTTCGATCACGAGGAGCCATCAGCAGAAAAACCGGGCTTGAGGCAATTGCATTGAGTTTTCATAAAACCCTGAAGCATCCGCTCGGAACAACGGCAGAATCGATGTTCCAGATATGCCCGGGATGCCTGAAAAAGTCATTTTAATTTTAAGATCTGACAGGATTTAAAAGATTTCCATGATATATTTAAAAGTTTGTTTTTACTTTACTAATTATCTGAAATAGCAAATATGACTTTGATGTTTAAAAATAATTTTTTGTTCCGGGCATTCCTGATTTTAGTGGCGCTCTCGCTGGCGTCATGCTCAAAAAAGGAAGTTCCCGAACCTCCCCGCGTCTACAGACAGCTCCTGCTCGAACTCCTTTCATCCCTTGAAAAAGGCGACCATAAAACCGCACTGGCTAAAATAACAAGGCTCCGTGATATTGATAAAACCAATATTTTTCTCGCAAAGCTCGAAAACTCCGAACGTAATAATATGTATATTACCGAAGCACAGGAATATCTCGACCAGAACAATCCCGATAAAGCCATGAAAATTATTCAGGATGCCATCAACACTCACGGAAAACACAAACTCCTCCTTGATACTAAAAATGAAATCTATCAGCTGAAAATCATATCGAATCTCGTTATTTCCATGAACAACCCCACTTCCGCCGTGAAAGTGGCAAAGGACGCGGTGCGCTTCAGGGCGCTTATCAAAAATTATCCGCCGGCTTCAGTTTTCAATCCTTTCATTCAGGAAAAAATAGCCCTCGCGCTGGAAATGGAAAAAGGAGAAAACAGCCGTTCAGTCTCAGATTTGAGTTCGGATATAATTTCAATGGCGGAAGAAAAAGATCCCGCCGTTAAACACCTCATCTCCGAACTCGCAGTTGAATCTCCCAATCATCCGCTGGTCAGAGAGTACCTGCTCTCTCTGAAAGATCCTTCAGTAAAATCAAAATTCAGCTATATTACAAGTGAAACTAAAGAGGAATGAATTTTATGAAAAACACAATGACATGCGCCGCCCTCGTCAGTGCTATCCTTTTCCTGAGCGTAAACTGCCTCTTTTCAGCGGAACAGAAAGCAATGCCCGTCTCGCCAATACAGAAAAACGCAAATCCCCAGGCAGTATGGGAATTCGTCCCCCAGACAGTGGCAACGGTGGGTGACAAAAAAATAACAAAAGACGAATTTCTGAAAGAAGCCTCCGCTCTGATGCCGCAGGGCGCCCCCGCCATCCCCCAGGAAGAATTGAAAAACATGGCGCATAAAATCACAGACAGGATGATTGACAAGATTGTCTTCACAAGGCTCGTGGAAAAAGATAAAATTATTCCCGGTCCTCAACTGGTTAAGGATGAATTTGATAAAATACTCAAAACCATCAAGCCCGAAGCCTATTCAGCGTTCAAGGCACAGCTCAAAAGTAAAGGCATGACCATTGAAAACTACATCGCCAGACAGAGCCTGGACCCCAATGTCCAACTCGGACTGGCTATCAACAGATGGCTGGAAAAAAACATCGCCTCTAAAATCAATATCACAGACGAAGAGGCCGAAC
Source organism: Lentisphaerae bacterium GWF2_44_16 (assembly GCA_001803225.1). Taxonomy (GTDB): domain Bacteria; phylum Verrucomicrobiota; class Lentisphaeria; order Victivallales; family GWF2-45-14; genus GWF2-44-16. Next base: position 15,383 of record MHBF01000202.1, read on the forward strand.
GCTACTACCGCGAAAACCAGGCGCGTTTCCAGAAACCCGAAACAGCCAGGGTATCCCACATTCTCGTAAAACCCCACCCCGAAAGCCTCGCCGGAAATATGCATGAGAACATTGATGAAGCCACACAGCAGGGCAAAATAACCGCAGACCGCAAAAATATCCAGTCTTCGGAAGCTCCCGCTCAGGCTAAACTCGACAGAAGCAACATCACCGACGCAAAACTCAACTCAGCCGGCACAGTTGACAGCAATAACAGCGAGGAAGAAACAAGAATGGGCAAAGACCGCGCCGAAAGAAGCAACATAGATATGGCCGACGCTTCCGCCGAAGCCAAACTCAAGCGCGCCAACCTCAGCAAACCCCATATATCAAGAGATGTGGCATCTTCAGGTGAAAACATAGAAGCCTCTGAAGAAATGTCCAAGGTCAAACAAAATAGGCCAAACATCCCGGAAGCCAATAAGACCGCTATACAAAAAGCCGAGGGCAATTCAGAAGACACTGAAAAAGCCGACAAAATAGCCCTCGAAAAAGCAAAGGCGTTCAAAGCCAGAATCCTTCAGGGCGAAGACTTCGGCAAAATAGCCGAGAATGAAAGCGAATGCCCTATTTCCAAATCTAAACGAGGTGATTTGGGCGAATTGCCGATAGGTGTAAACAAGATGCTCCCCGAATTTGAAGAGACCATCGCAAAACTCAAAATAGGCGAAGTCAGCGACCCTGTCAAAACAAAATTCGGCTATCATCTCGTCAAAGTCACGGACAGAAAAAAATCAGGTTATAAATCCTTCGCGGACGTTAAGGAATCCATCAAGGAATTTCTGAAAAATAAACAGATGTATGAAATGCTCCAGAAAACGATTGAACAGGAAAAACACGCCCTTAACGTCAAGATAAATATCTGAAAAATGAATTGAGGTCCTCAATTTTGAATATTGACTTGCTTTCCCTTATAAAAAAGCGCGCCAGCTGCCGTGATTACGCCGATAAGGCTGTCCCTGACGAACTCATACACAATTGCGTTGAAGCCGCGAGATTATCGCCGTCCGCCTGCAACAAACAACCTTGGCGTTTCATAATCGTTAAAAATGCCGGATTGCGAGAGGAGATCGCCTTGAAAGGACTGCTCCCCGCCATGCCCATGCCCTGGCTTCGCAAAGCCCCTGTAATCATTGCGCTCTGCGCGGAAAAATCAGTATTCATACATAAACTGGCACCGCTTGTTTCAGGAGTGAATTATCACTTGATAGATATGGGCATAGCCGGAGAACATTTCGTCCTCGAAGCTGAAAATCAGGGATTGGGCACTTGCTGGATAGGCTGGTTCAATCAGAAGCGGATTAAGCGCATTCTTGATATTCCGCGCGGTGTGGAAGTTGTTTCTCTGATAAGCCTGGGTTTCCCGTCTGCCCCCCCTGCCCTATCCTCAAGACTCCCTGCTGAAAACATCTTTTTCACAGATAAATGGGGCAATAAGCAATAAAAAACGATTTTTCCTTTAAATCAATCTTGATGAATTTTCAGGCGGGATTATCTTAACCGGACATTTTTTAAAAGCGTTTCTTTATGGAGAGGTGCCTGAGTGGCCGAAAGGAACGGTTTGCTAAACCGTCGTACGGGTTACACTGTACCGGGGGTTCGAATCCCCCCCTCTCCGCCATATATTATATCACAATACCTTGCAAATGTGCAATATCCACAGTAGATTATTTACGGGAAAAGTTTTCAGGGCGCTTTTTATGTCCCCCGTGAACTTTAAAATTGTCCCCTGTTTTGTCCCCCAAGCAAACGGGAAATGCTATTAGTTTATACTGTTTACTGTATTATGGAGATTAAAAAAATGCCGTGGCTACAACAGAGACAAGGTAAATTCTATGTCTGTTACTGGGAAAATGGAAAAAAGATAAGGAAAAGCCTCAAGACGGATAACGAGGAGGAGGCAAAAAAAATACTGGAGAGTTATCAGATTTCAGATGAACAGCATTCGCAGGAAGACGCTATCCTGAAACTTTTCAGCGCAAAACGAAAACAGGATATTCAACTCAATCGATGTCTCATCTCGGATATATGGAACGCCGTTGAAGAACTCCCTGCCCCCCGAAACCTGTCCACATTCACAATCAAGGGCAAACTGTATATTGTAAACCTGTTCACCAAGTGGGTGAAAAATAATCTTTCTCATCTCAAATACATTGACGAACTCACTGAAAAACACGCCGCGCAATATATCGCATCGATGAAAGATAAGGCCGGACGTACACGGCTAAACCATTTATCCGGCCTCAGCAGTGTTTTTGCCATATTGTTGATACCCTATAACCTTGAACGCAATATATGGAAATCCGTTGTCAGAAATGAAGCAGTCTCGGTCAGAAAACAAAATTTAAGCCTGGAACAAATCAAAGCCTTGTTCATCGCCGCTGAAAACTTCACGGGCCGGGTAAAATATTTCTGGCAGACGGCTGTTCCTCTGGGGTTTTATACCGGATTGAGGCTCTTTGATGTCTGTACGCTCAGCTGGGATGAAATAGACATGAAAAATAAAACTATTACGTTAATTCCCAGTAAGACGAAAAAACAGGGGAAGGAATTAAGCTTCACCCTAAGAGATGAATTCGGGCGTTATCTCAAAAAACTTTACCGGCGTCAGAAAACGGGTTACGTCTGGCCGGGGGTTGCTGAAGCAAGATTGAAAAACGCAAACTGGATAAATGAGGAATTCAGCCAGATCTGCAAAAACGCCGAAATAGAAACACAGAGGAAACCGGAAAAAGGCGAAGGAAAGAAAACTGTAGTTTTGGTGGGTTTTCATTCGCTCCGCCATACGTTCGTTACAACCGCCCTTGATATGGGAATTCCTGATATGCAGGTTACCAAGGCCGTGGGGCATGGTTCGCCCGTCATGACCGGGCGTTATGACCATACCCTCGGCGCCGGACGGCAGATCTCAAGCAGTCTGCCGGAAATCAATACCAAACCTCAGAAATCCGAACAGTAGAGTTCTTTTTTCTTGAAGCTCTGGCAGAGGATGTATCCGGCTAGGGATTTGGCGGTTCTTTCGAGTTCATCCGTTCCGGCATTGTTTATTATTTTTATGTGGATATACTTTTCCGCTATGCCGCTTTCGCTGGGATGCTTGCGCCAGTCCGCGGCCTTGTCCGTGTAAGGGCGTTCTATCTCTATGATAATGCCGCCCCTTTCGATTATGAACTCCGCTTCGTTCTTGTAACGGACATCAGTAAAGATGATAACATCACGATGTAAGGAGTATTCCTTAATTCTTATTTCCGCGGCTTTCACCAAACAGTCGGCGCGAAAGTTGTTTCTGAATAGCTCCGTTCCGCATATCTGCATAAATTTGCGGGGAGATATGCCCCAGTTTTCATCAATGTCGTTTTTCAGTACCGGATCTTTGATTTGTTCCTCTTTAAAACCCATAGCAACGGCGATATCCTTGATCGGATTTCCGAACGCCATGATAGTAATGCTTTTTTGAAATTCGGTTAGCTTTGTAGCTATCATTCTTCCGAGAGTGTCTTTGCCGGAACCTGCTTTGCCTGTTATTCCTATGTAGATCATTGTTTACCTGCTTTCTTTTTTGTTTTATGACCTAGAAGTAAAATGTCTCCGTCCCCTATTGAAGCAATACAGACTGGATTATCCTTGTGTAAAACCCATAATTTGTGTTTTTCGGGAGTGTGAACCCCTGCAGTTGTCCAATCGTATTTGGTTAGAAGCTCATGGGCCTGCCTTATGTTTTGCATTTCCGTGTTGTGCATTTCTTTGAGAGAAAGAATTTCCATGTGTTGTCCGTAAATGAGTGATTGCGCCCATTGAGGAAGTTTATCAATATTGTATTTCATTGTTAACTTACCTTCTTTTTTATTTGTTTTTTGCCGCAGAAGATACGCTTGTTCCAATCCCTTACTGCTTTTCTCCTTGTATTGCGTACTCCAGAACAAGCCTTACACTTAAAACACCAAACTTTAAAATGTCCTGATGCAAGATTAATAACGCTTGCAGACCCGTCACAATGCGGACACGATTTCATTGTTCACCTGCTTTCCGCAAAACTTGCCGTTAATGTCTTTTTTTTCCGTTAAATCCTGATATGAAAAAGATATTAAGAGGCTTAAAGGATTGAAGGGAACTTCTGTCCAAAAAATTTTTGTATCATCCCAATAAAATGGACGGTATATCTTGTTTTGATAGTTAAAGACTTTTTCTTGAATTTTTACGTCCTTAAACTCTCGATGATCGTCCGCTGTCCACGGGATGATTTTTTTCTCCAGCTTTTTTGAGTTGGAAAATGGGATGGTATACGGAATAAAATTTTTATTCATCTCTTTTTCTATCTCATCCCAGCTAATAAGAGTCCCTGTTCCGTCATCTTTGGAAAGGTCAAATGATTTTTCAATTATAAGTGGAGAATGAATGGTTTTAAGAGCCGTAAAAACTTCATCCATTGAACAGCAAACATGGTCAAGCATCTTGACCATTAGTTCCGGTTCGCCATTTTCGATAAGCAGGATTGTTTTTTTGCCTTGACCAGCCGCCCAGCCCATTTCCATACTGGCGGAACGCCCAAAGGGTTGAACTCCAATAAATACATCGGCCCATTTCATAGCCTCAAAATCGCTGTTGAAACCTTTTATAGCGACTGGATCAAATAATGAGGCCCTGTATTTGTATTTGTCCCAATTCTGCCAATTTTGGTCTATTTGAGACCAGTGAAAGCCGTAATTATCCGGGCTGGGATTTTTGAAGTTGTAAACTTCGTGTCCCGCCTCCCTCAGGGCTTGGACTACTTCAAGTTGAAGTGTGTTTCTCCATGATGATGCGACATAGATTTTCATTGTTGATTCCCTTTCTGTTTTATTGAGTCTGACAATTCGGACACTTGAAATAAGTCTGACGGTTCGGACATGGACGGGGGCCAGGGAACATCGAAAAAACCCGGCTTGCCCGGGAAGCGGTAAAAAGGCAATGGTTGAGAGTCCTTCAGGCGAAAACCGTTAGGACCGAAAAACCAAGGGTTATCATATTCAGTCACGCAATCTATGAGCGTTGCTTTGCCGACTATGCCGCTAAATTCGCCGCTTCTTGTCGCAGGATGGGCTACATTCAGATCAAATTTACAATAAATATCATGAAATACAGTCGCGTCGATTTCGCGAATTTCTTCCAAGCCGTACCAGTCGAAAGTCTTTGAGGCGTGTATTAAGATTTCGCCTCTGATTTTGGTTGACCAGTTGCGGTTCTCTACGTCTTTCGGAATTCTGCCGACCCCTGAAACGATCATCCACGCCCAGGGTTGTTTGATTGAGAGTGCTAACATTGTTATTTTTCTCCTATTGTTTTTTTCATTTTAGAACCGACAATTGTTTTATTGGCCCATTCTCGTTGAAAACGTTTCCAAAGAATATCTTTTTTTTCGTTATAGAGCATTGCCATGGGCATAATGCCCAGTTGAATAACTTGTTTAAGTCGTTTTTCAGCGGCTTCAAAGGTATCCTCTGGATAGCCGATCAGAACGTAGCAATTCACAATATGTGAACTTTTGATAAGTCCATATTCTTTCAGTAACCTTGCGGACTGTCTTAAAGGCTCATAATCATCTGCTGTATCATAGGCTAAGTAGATGCAGACAGGTTTCAGCTCGGAGAGTTTTTTACAGTGCCATGCTTCAAGCCGCTTTGCTTCAAGTCCGCCTGTAAACTGTGCTTTTTCGGACTGTCTTTTCAACATGGCAAAAACTCTTATGATGTGCTGTTCTGAACATGCCAGTAGATTTGAGTCGAGAACATTAAAACCGTCTTTGATTTCAAGTTCCCTAATGTTGCCTTCGCGTTTCCAAGTGTAGCAAAACCAACAGTTATTGGGACACCCTCGGCTTGTAATGACGTACCCTTTTTTTATATACATACCGGGAATAAACTCTCCGCCGTTGTCATCATACGCCGGTCCGCCAATTTTTAGAGGAGCAACATATTTCCAAGCAGTTGCCAATTTTTCAGCTTTTGCCTTATCGTCTGTAAATGTACATGATATATGTACTTCATCCGCTTCGTCGAATAAATCTGGCATTCCAAATCGTGCCCCGTTATCGTCAGGGGTTGCTTTTGTTTTTCGGGGAAAAACACGAATGATTTTCATTGTTTTTTCTCCTATTCTGTTAATGCGGCTTTGCAGAGTTCACGGGCAAGATTGACCGGAACGGCATTGCCTATTTGTTTGACTATTTCGCCCTTGTTTCCGCAGAATTTGTAAGTTCCGGGGAAACCTTGCGCCGCCGCCAGTTCGTGCGGCTGGAGCATACGGAAACTTAAATCAGGGTATCCCTCTACCAGTCCAAACTTGTCTTTTGTCATAACTGTGGAAAGAGGTTGCCGGACGCTTTCAACGTTTTTGCCGCTTCCGTAAAACTTCACCAGGAAGGGTTCAAGTATGGCGTGATGGTCCCATGTTGTTATGGTGTCCAATGGATTATTTACGGTTTTGACATGCCCTTGACCGCCGTAATATTTTACAAGTAACGGCTCAATTACTCCATAGCGGTTTGAGGTGTCAAGGGTTGGTACTGGTTCGCTGACTGAATGATTTCTATTATCGCCGCCGTTGAAACGGGTAATGAAGGGTTCAATTAAACCGTAATGAGCGCCGGATGTTGTTACCGTTGGCAGAGGCATATTCAGAGATGAGACTGTCGAAGTCCCCCGTAAAACTACAAGGAACGGTTCGGCATATTCGCCCCAATACTTTTTTATGCCGGCTTCTATTCTGCGGAGGGTTGCCGCAGCGAGGGGCTTTTTGCGCTGTGAAATCAACTGGCCTTTGAAATTCCAGTCGATAATATCACGGGCGGGACACCATTCGGGTTTTGTATGGGTTATTTCCGGCCACACTATGGATTTCTTTCCCCTTACCGCCTGGATAAAAAGCCTTTTGCGTGTTGTCGGATCGCCGTAATCGGCGGCACATAAAATACGATAATCAACGGTATAGCCCATGGAGCGCAGCGCCTGAATGAAAGCCCTGAATATTTCTCCCTTCAATTCTAGAATCGGCTTGCCGTATTCATTGAGCGGCCCCCAGTCAAGCAGCTCTTTGACGTTTTCGATAATCACGCGTTCTACGTAAAGCTCCTGAAGCCATTTCAGAACGTGCCATGCCGAAGCGCGGCTTTGCGCATCCCTGGGACGGCCGCCCCGGGCGTTGCTGTGATGTGTGCACTCAGGAGAAGCCCACAGAAGCGCAACCTTATTTGTCCGTATTCTGTCAGGTTTCAATGTTGCCACGTCTTCGCAGAAATGTTCCGCCTCCGGATGGTTCGCCGAATGGGTTTCAATGGCGCGTTCCCAGTGATTGATAGCGAATAGTTTTGTTTTGTACCCTAATCCCTCTGTAGCCTGCAAAAGCCCCGTGCTTTCACCGCCAGCACCGCAAAACATATCAACGCATACTTTCACTGTTTTGCCTCCTGTTTTGTGGGTGAGTCGGACTTGTGGGACTGGTAGGACGGATGGGACAAATCCCCTAATTCTTGATTTATTTTTTCTAGTTTTGCAATTTTGGCTTCGGCTTCTCTCATTGGGTGTTTTTCACAAACTTTTATGTGTTCAGTTAAAATTTCAGCTCCATGAGACGGCGTATCTTGCGGATATTCCACGCCGCAATAAACACATGTCAAAACTCTTTTATTGCTTGCCATTTCAAAGCCGCGTGTAAACCATAAATAGTCTGAATTATTTATAATTCCGCCACAGTTTTTGCATTTGTATTTTTGCAAAAATGGCGCATTGTCAACGGCTTCAAATTCGTGCATTTTACAACCCTGTAATAACAATGAATTGGCCTTTACGTTTTCCCATATTTGTTTGACGTCTATTTTCATTTTTCCGGTCTCCTGTTTTTATATTGATAAATCATCTAATACGTCTGAAAGTTTTTGACGTTCTGAGTCTTCTTTTTTCAGCATATCGCTCCATCTGTCATCATTACGATATTTGAGAACTTCTTTTTCAACGAGCGCTGTAAGATAAGAAGGCTCAAGAGCGTCAAGCTCCCAAGATTTTTTTCCATATCTTTTGATATAACCTAAACATCTTGAGTCGGTCAATTTTGCGGGGTTGGGCGGCGGCTGTAATTCTTCAATTTGAGGCATGTTCAGAGCTATTCTTTCGATAGTAAGAGCTACGCCAAAAATCATCATACGTTCGTCGATATCCCTTGTCATGTCTATTCCTGAGGATTATCCCCGGTTGTTATATTTTCAGTCAGACCAGTAGGACTGGTAGGATTGATAGGACGCTGGTTGACAATCGCGTTGTATTCGGGAAAGAGACGCTTGGCGTAATCGGGATCTTTGTCCTGACAGACGCGTTCATAGCCCCGGGCAAGGGCGGCGTTTTTACGGCGAAGGCCATAGAGTTGTGGACATTGGACGCAGGGGGACTCGTTATAGGATGCAATCGCTCTGGTTTGCGGTGGAATAAAAAATGCTAATAGTTTTTTTAATAGGATTTTCATTGTTTGCCTTGGGTTAAAAGTTGGGTTATTTCACGTTTGCCTGATGGGGTTACAAAGGCGCGGCAATAGGGGGTTTCACCAATGACGGGGTTCTTATAGGTGCTTTCCTTCACTATGAACCAGCCTTGTCTGACGTATTTTTGTTCAGGGAGATTGTTGTGTTTTAATACCCCCAGGCGGCGGAGCTGACGGAATAGGAGGCAAGGGCCGGTCTTGACGCCCTCCTTTTGGAGTTCGTGCGCCAATACCTGAAGCGCGATACAACCGAATGGGGTTTGCATAGTCACCTCCCTACGTAAAGAATTATGAACGCTAAGAGCATTCCGGTTAAAACGGCGATTAAATCGCGGAGAACGCGGAGAAGACGTTCCCGGCGCTTCCAGTCAAGGTATCTTTTGCTTTCCCTTAGATGGCGCATTTTCTTGCCTCCATGTTTGAGTTGATGTATTGCACAAGCTCACGTCTGTCATACAAAACCCCGCCTTTGCTTGAACCGGGTTTTTTCATCGTGCGAAACGTGAACGGTACCCGGTGAGCGCCGCTGTGGTATTTGGAGTAATTCCTCCACGAGAAAAGCGAATTGTATTTCATTCCTAAAATCCGTGCGGCCTCCTTTTCCGGTACAAGTTCCGGAGGGAGTTCCTCCTTGTCGTTTCTCAGCATTGACAAAATTGCGTGTTTCTTGTCGTTGCTGATCTGGTTGTCATCGTTGAGAGTCGCTTCGATGATGGTGAGAGTTGATGCTTTCATTTAATTTCCTTTTGTTTCTATTGTTTTAGGAGCTGAGCCCCTTTTAATGACTTCTTTTTGCAGGGATATTATTTGGGATTGTTCCGCCTCCCTAATGTCGATTGAAGAAAGCCAGCTTGAATACAGGGATAATTTTTCTGGAGCGAGGCGTTCTGCAGACGATATGACGGGAACGCCGAACCTGGCTGAGTGAACCTTGATGTTAATTATTTCCTGAAGCATTTCCAGAAGCGCCACTGGCAGTAACTGCCACTGTATCAGAGGCGCAAACCAGGCGGCGCCAGTTTCGTAATCGGCTTCATGTTCATTATCCGCAAGCAGTATCGCGCAGAGATATCTGCCGGGGGTGAGCGGGACGCGGGGCGCGGAACACTCGGACTGGTCGGACTTGTGGGACTGGCCGGACATAAATACATGTTCTGAAAGCTCGGTCAGTTCGGAAAGTTTTTTTGTTTCGACTTCACGGACTAAAGAGTTCGGATGCTGGTTTATCAGAGGGAGAATTACAGAAGATATTTTCAGCGCGTCGGAGGAATTGAGATTTTCAGAGGAACAGAGAGAACGAAAAATCCACTCTATCAGCTCGAAGTGTTCAAAGTGTATTGGCATCTTTGCCGCCATTAAGTCATCAGTGTCGATTTTGCCCGGCGGCAAGTCGGCTTGTTCGGGTATCTGGAGTTCCGCTACAGCCGTATTTATTGAGAGATTGCGCAATCCGGGCGCAATCCTCAGGGCGGCTTTTGTTCCGGCATCGTCCGGATCTAAAGCGAGATAGACGTTGTCGGGATTTAAATTATAAATAAGCGTCAATTGTCTGTCTGTGAAGCCCGTTCCCCCGGCAGACACCGCAGGGTATCCGGCTTCAATCGCGGCTATGGTTTTCAATTGGCCTTCTAAAATGTAGAGGTTCGCCGGAGTCCCTTTTTTTCTCATCCTCAGCATGTCCCGGGCGAAAGTATAGCCGTAGAGGATTTCACCTTTTTTGAATACCGGGGTTTCACGTGTGTTTATGTATTTTGCGGTATCTTCTTTCGCCTCTATCAAGCGGCCTGTAAAGCCGACAACCCTGCCGAATGAGTCGCACAAGGGAATAATTGCCCTGCCGTGCAATGGGTCGAAGGGTGTTTGATCTTGGGAAGTCTCTTTAGGTTTTGAAAGAACTCCCGCGGAAATCAGCGAATTCGAGTCGGCGCTAACCTTCCCGACTGAGTTTCCGCAGGAGTAACCGATTTTATATTTATCGATAATGGCGTCCGTAAAGCCACGTTTATGCAGGTATTCCAGAGGGGCGGATTTGTCTTTCAGCTGGGAGTGGTAGTGTTCTGCGGCGGCGGAGAGGGCGGGGAAATAGGACGAATAAGACTTATGGGACGAATGGGGAGACGATGTCCCGCTTGTCTCGTACTGGACGGTCGTTCCGGTTTCGGCGGCGGCAATCTCGACGGCATCGATGAATTCCACATTCTCGAATTCCCGAATGAAATTGATTGCGTCCCCGCCCTTGCCGCATCCGAAACAGTGATATATGCCGCGTTCCGGCGTTACCACGAAGGACGGCGTTTTGTCCGGGTGAAAAGGACAGTTTGCTTTCCACTGTTTGCCCTTGTTTTTAAGGGGTACTCTCCGCCCGATAATCTGCACGATGTCAGCGGCGGCGGCGGAAAGAATATATTCGAGATTTGAAATCTTAGGCATCGGGCTTTTCCTTGTGTGAATAGTGTTGCTTGATTGTGATTTTCCGCTCGGAGTTCTCCATTTCCTCGTTGGTCATTTCTGTGTGAGTGTGTTCTCTCCACTCCTCGAAGCGCTGACAGTATCCGGTGAACAGCAGCTGCTGACGGCCTATCTTTCCGTCTTTGTTTTTGGCAAGATTAAGTATTCCCTGATTGGCCGGCTTTGTTTTGTCATCCTTGCCAGGGCGCCACCATAAAAGAACCGCATCCGCATCCTGCTCCAAAGAACCTGATTCCTTTAAATCCTGCAGGTCTGGTTCTTTGCCGGCACCTTTGCGGCTTATTTGCGCGAGAAAAAGCGAGGCGTTATCGGTTTCTTTTAAGGCTTGCACCCACATCCAGTTTATCCGGGCAAGCTCCTCATTGCGTGTAGTCTGAGAATTTTCGAGCCTCTCAAGCTGGATATAATCAACAATGACAAGCCCTCTTTTTCCCCAGCGTTGGCGCATGTATTTCATGTACGCGATATAAACTTCAGGCCATGAATTCTGCTCCACAACCCATATGGGAAGTTTACTTATCTCCTCAAAAGCATCAAAAAGACGCTTTTCAGTATTAATATTGAAAGATCCCATTTGTATTCCTGAAAGATTTACGGCGGCAACATTGCAGGCCATGCGTCGAACAAACTGTTCTTTTGACATTTCATGGCTGAAAATCAGAACAGGAAAGCCATTGTAAGCGGCGGTCAGCGCAATTTGCCCGGCGATGGCTGACTTGCCGTGTGAGGGACGCGCGCCCAGTATTGTTTGTTTTCCATATTGGAGGCCAAGCATACGTTTGTCCGTTTCCGTAAATCCGGTGGGAATGCCGGTAAGTATGTCCGGATTTTTTTTCTTGTCAAAATATTGTTTTCTCAGTCCATCGGTAATGTCGCTTGTGGTATTTGCGATAATATTTGAGGGAAAAATTTGAGCGAATTTATTTTTAAAATTACTGTAGATATGATTGAATTCTTCGCTGCCGTCAAGCGCTCTGATACCTTTGTCTAAACAAGTTCTCATCATGCGGATTTTAGTTATTTGCTGGAGTTCCTTTGAACGGGACTCCAGTACCGCCGTTGTTTCCGCTTCGTTTATCACCGAAGGAAGAAACTTAACGGCAGCCGTAAGATTGGATTTTTTTAAAGCCCTTTCTATTGATTTGTAATCCGGTTTGATTGAATTCTTTTCAAGCGAGATGATTTTTTCGGCGATAACCTTTGTCCGCGGGTCCGTCCAGTGTTCCTCCCAATTCTGGTGAAGATGCTGTGTCGCCAGCGGCAAACTCTCGGGAAACTCTAAAATCGTTCCCAGTACCGCCAACTCAAGCGATAAAAATTCATGTGACTGTGTTTTTGCTTTTGACAAAGCTTATACTCCTATACGCCCGGTGGGTAGTTAGACTGGTCGGACTTGTTGGACAACTCGGACGGAGACGAAGTCTCTTTTGTAGTGCCGCTCAGCTTGGCTTGCGGTGGAGACGAAGTCTCTTTTGGTACCTGCTTCGCAGGCGGTTTTGACGAAGCAAAACCCTCCACGGTTTGCGGCTGGGACTTATAGGACTTGTAGGGCTTATGTTTTATAGGCCGGTACATCAAAGTTTCGAGGGGGATTTTGTGCTTTATCACATAGTCGCAGGAAAGAATTACAAACTCAGAACGTGATAAACAGCCGCGCTTAAAGTCGTACTTTTTTAGTTTGCCATCGTCAATGTTGAGGGACGTATGGATTTTCATGTCAGCTCCTTATGTTGCCGCATATTACCGCTTGGCAAAGCGTTTTTTGTTGATGGCTTTTTTCAGGTTTTCATTGCCATTGAGAAAAAAAAAGCCGGCAGACGTCCAGTAGGTCATCCCGTTGCGCCTGTCAGGAAGCAGCGGCGGCAGGTAAATGCCGTAACCCTGTTGTTCGTATTCAGGCTTTATACGCCAGTAACAGAGGTGTTTTTCGATGAAACCATGATTGAACAGAATATGGTTGAGGTTCTGAACGCTGATGCCGCCAAGAAGTTTGCCGATTTCAGTAGTGGTGTAATATTTGATGCCCTCCTTGAAGAACTGGGACGGAGGCGAAGCCTCTTGTGGAGGGCGGCACTCCGTTGCCGCCGTAAAAGGCGGTTTTGACGAAGCAAAACCCTCCACCAGGGTGAAAACGATGTTATAGAGTTTGTCAAAACGTTCCTCTAAGGTGTTCTCCATGATGTTGCGGAGTTTGTCTTCCATAAGGTTGAATGCCTTGATATAGGCTTCCTTGCATGCCGCCGCCTTTTTTCCGGTAAATCCCATCACAAGAAAAACAAAACCGTCACGGGTAACTTGATAAGACGGTCTCATTTCACCTTTTGAGTCGAGATATTCAACGGGCTCAAAATTGAGCTGGTTGAATTCTGAGCTGCATTCGAGGTTTTCGATTGCCCTGATTATGTTCTTGTGTTCTTTACCAAAAACCTCCGCTACTGTGAGACTTGAGGTTACGGTTTTTTTGTCCTGGATGATTACTAATTCGGTTGTCATTGCTGTTTGTCCTTGTTGGGGTTTGAAGTGGATTTTTGAATTTGCAGAGATAATTCTTTGATATTGTCCGCGATTTCGTTAAGATGTAAACTTAGACCTGTGTTAATTCTTTTGTTTTTTGGGGAAGTTGAAAAAGTAATTACCAGAATGCAGATAAAAATAGTCAAGAGCAGAAAAAAAAGAATAGAGCCTTGAATGGTGAGAATGTTTTCCGCCTTTTCCCATTGGATCAGTATGATTGTTGTCATGGCTGTTTGTCCTTGTTGGGGAGGTTTTTGTTATTTTTCTCAATACGGGCTTTTACCGAATTGACCATATTGTCTACGATTTTATTCAGTTCCTCGTTGTTCTTTTTCCTCTGGCGACGTATTATTCTGTCGCTGATATCAAGTATTAAGAAGCAGAATAGGCTAAGAAGGCTTCCACAAATAAAACCCCGATAAGAAGGAGGAATGAGATGAAACGCGTTTTGTGGTTTGTTGTTCCCGTCGGTATTGGAATTGTTATCTCCCGCTACTGTAACCCCGAAAATTTCTTGGGAGGCTTTGCCGGGGGTTTCGCCTTTGGAGCTGTGGTAGCATGGCAAGTATATTCTCTTAGCATTGGAAAGCGTGAACGGAGGCTGAGGCGGCTGAGGAGGGATATTGAAAAAAGCGCGAGGAAAATTAAAAAACTCAGCGACATGAAGGAAGGCGCCGCTATGCTTTTTGAGTCCAAAATAATCATAGGAAAAATTGCAGAGTACATAAGAAAATACAAGGGCGATAATAAGCAGTCCATTGAAAAGATGCTCAGATTTGAAGAAACTCCTGATGAACTCTATGATTTTCTTCTGGAAATTAAGAGTGATTTGAATTGATGAGGTCATTGCTGTTTGTCCTTGTTGGAGAGGTTTGATTTTTTGAGTTCGGTATCAAGTATTGAGAGAGCAATTAAGACAAAGAAATAAAAGTGAAAAATCATTATATGGAAAAAGAAACTATCGGACTTATTATTGCTGGAATGATGCTCATGTTTGCCGCAATGGCTTTGACTTGGAAAATTGCCTATTCCGTTTTCTCCGAACGCCTGAGAGCTGCAAAAGAACGCGAAAAAACATATAAGGAGCAGGCGGAACGCATGCCTGAACTTGAAAAAAAACTGGAAAAATTTGAGCGGAGAGAACAGTTTGAGCTTGATGCTAAAACGGGAATGCGCAAATTTGAGGGAAATACATATTGTCCGATATGCTTTAGCAATGGAATTGAAATGCCTGTTATTCTTGATGACTATGAATATTATTGCCGCAGATGCAAAACGTATTTCAAAGCTTGAAGACTTCATGATTTTACCCTGGTTATTTTTGTGATTGAACATTTCGGGATGGTCATGGCGTTGCAATATTGAGGCTCCGCTTCTTTTGATTTGTGCGCCGTGATTACAATTGCTTTTGAGTTCTCCGCTATAATCCATCCGATTGACTTTATCGGCACGCTTTCACATGGAGGGTTGTGTCCGATACACCAGCCATCCGTTTTGTGTGAGTCTTCCCATTCTATCAGTACCAGCTTAGGCATTATTCAGCTCCTTTTGTTTGGGGTTTGGATTTGGAAATCCCGCGGATTTAAACTTTTTGGTGTAATTTAAATCAAAAAAAAGACTCGTTAAACGTGTGCTGAAAATTATCAGCAGTCATCTTATACATGAGATCAACAACTTTTCTGTGT
This sequence comes from Lentisphaerae bacterium GWF2_44_16, assembly GCA_001803225.1. Lineage (GTDB taxonomy): Bacteria > Verrucomicrobiota > Lentisphaeria > Victivallales > GWF2-45-14 > GWF2-44-16. The sequence continues at coordinate 30,595 of MHBF01000202.1, forward strand.
CCTCCGTGTTTTTTGAGGCGAATGAGTTTTTCTTTTTCTTCCTGCGTGAGGCATAGACAGAACTGGATTTTTAGTTTGTTTTTTCCTAGTTTCATTGAGGGCTCCTTGGTTATTACAAAATCAATATTACACCTATTGGTGTATTTTTCAAGTTCTTTTATGAAAAATTTAGAAATATTTTCTAAATGAGCTTATATTAGGGGGATAAAACATTGAGAAAGTAATAAAATGGATATACGAAGCGCCATACGTCGCGCCTATCATGAAGCGGGAACACAGGAGGCCCTTGAAAGAAAAACTGGGGTTGCTCAGGGGATATTGACTAGATATCTTTCCGGCAGTAGAGACGCCGATAATATGAGGGTATCGACATTGCGGAAACTTTTTCCTGAGATGAAGATTTGCTTTTTCAGGGATGAACAGCTTTCGGGGCGTTACCCTGAGACAGTTCAGGAAATCATATCGATAGTGGAGAAGATGAACCAGAGCGAACAAAATAAGATATTATCGTCACTGTCTGCGAAGTTCCCGCAGTACGTGACGGATGTCTTTTCAGCCTCAGACAAGCGCAAAGCGAGTTAAGCCGCCTGCAGGATGGCGGATGATATAACGGAGGTGTTTATGTCTCGTATATTTGTTTTTTTTCTTGTCTTTTTTGTATTCATATCATGTTTTGCCAGAATTTATGAAACGCCTGAAAAGTGTATTGAGCGGTACGGAAAAGCAACCGGCGAATATACAAACAAAGATATGCTTGAAGTAAAAGAGTTTCGCAGAAGCGGATTTGTAATAACGTGTATTTTTATTGACGGCAAGTGCCATCATATCGAATATAATAAAGATTCAGGTAAAATCAGTTGGCCAGAGGCTAAGCTTTTATTTGAAAAAAATTCCGGCGCGCAATCTAATGAACTTGGTCTTGATAAAGACATTTGGTCATATAAAGGCGTGTATGCCGAATATGATGATGTGCTTTTTATTGTACATGCAAGAAAATATAACCTGTATATTTCAAAGCTTAACAGGGAAAGAGCGGAAAGAGTTCTTAAAGGACTGTAAATATGACGGTTGCAGTATGCTTTATTTGCGGTGAATTTAAACTTGGTTCTTTTACTCCTTGTCCATCTTGTGGTGTATTCCCGTCAGAAGATGATGATATTATTGTGTCATTTGCGTTAAATGATCATTTTTATGATAATATTGAGCTTGAGAATTTTGGAAAAGCAATTAAAGATGGAAAAGAAATACATATTCCTGATAGTGTCAGAGAGGATTTTGAGCGGATTGTTGAAGGTGATGAGGCTTTTGCTTCTTTCATAAAAAACCTAAAAAATGTAAAACAGAAAGAAAAGAAAAAATTTGAGGGTTCTTTCTGGAAAGATTACAAGGCACCGGAAAATCTTAAAGGAGGTTCTTTCTGGGGAGACTCTTCTATCACATTGAGGGGTACCAAGCGCAAATACATGGATAAGGAAACTTCTCTAAAGTTTATGCAACAGCTCAATCCAAACTCTCCACAAGCAAAACAAAATTCTAAAAAGTCCCCTCTGATTATGAGAGAAATTAAAGCTTTTTTTGCAAGATATATTTTGCCGAATAAGAAGCGGATTTTGTATGTGTCAGGCGTGATTGTGATACTGCTGTTTATGTATCTGCTTTTGAGTTGTTTCCGGTATGAATATGTTCCGCTAAGTGGAGGGGCAACCCTCAAAATTGACAAGCTGACCGGGGAAAAGTGGCTGAGCCATAGATATGGCAGGTTTTATACGGAGATTGATTGAGTTCCGTTTTGCATTTTGAGTGGGGGGGGGTTATTCGTTGTTATTCGGGTAGTTTTCGGAGGCTTTTTTGAAGCCGTAACCGTAGCCGCCCCATGCGCCGATAATCAAAGTCAATATGGGCATTGTGAGTTTGAGATAGGCATCAATCTCCTTTATCACAATGAAGTAAGCTCCTGTGATAATGACAAAGAAGATAAAGACGGCAATAATCCATTTGTATTTTGAGCGTTCTGAATAGATTTTTTCAAGTAATTTCGAGTCTGTTTCCTGTTTTTTTAGTGCGAATTCAAGTTGCCGCTGATTGTTTTTATCCTGAAATTCAAGTGATTTCTGCTCTGTTTCGGCTTTGTATCTGGCTTCCTGTCCGAAAGTCTCTATAAGCTTGTAAAGGTCAATATCGTTTTCTTTTTTAGGCAAGTTGTTTTCGCTCATGGTTAGAAGGCCCTTTTCAAAAGATGCGATTGAGGATAAGGCTTAAACTGATGCTTTCCCGCAAGAATTTCACGGGTGAGAATAGAGAATTCAGCCTTGTGATATATGGTTATATCCCAGTATTGCCCGTTTTTTTCAACCGAAGCGAAGTTTTCAAAGGGGCGTTTTGAATTTATTTCTCCGGTGAGCCGCATGGCTTTTTTAAGTGATTTTGTGCGTGTCAGTTCCATATTTTACTCCTTAGCAGGCTTTTTGTAAATTGTCCCATTTATCGAAGTATTCTTTCGGTGCGGGATGCCATATTGAGTCAAGAATGTCTTTTGATTGAGCAAAAACTATCTGAGAAACAATGGCCTCACAGAGATTGTTTTCAGCTTCCTTGATATCCTTTCCGGTGGAAACAATATCGAACTCAAGGGCATGCGCTGTAACCTCATTTGCCTCGTGAGTTATCAAAACCCTTATTGAGGGGTATTGCAAGTGTGTGATGTTCAGCATATTGTTGTCTCTCCTTGTTGTTTTATATTATATCACGGCGTCAAACAAAATCAAACGGCAAAGTTTTTCAAAAGATAGTTAAACTGACTATTTCCGGCACTTTGTTTGTGCTTGGCTTTTAACGCTTTCCGATGTTTTTTGCTTTCAACAAGAAGTCGCTTTGAGTTGGATTTTACGGCGTCTTTTTGGCTTTTTCTTTCATCATACAACTACCTTACTATCAAGTGGTTGCACCTTGCGGTTTTTGCCGGGTTTTGTTTTGTTTTTTCAGTATCTTATGGATATATATAGGACCCTTTAAGTTTACTTAAAGGGGACTATATATCCCTGGATGATACTTGAAGAATAGTTGCTCAGAAAGAAATACGCATTTGACAAAAGAGAAGAAAAGATTATAATCATCGTCATGAGCGATATGATTAAACAAGGTTTGTTATTCCCGGACACAGAGCAGGAAGAATTCGAAGCTCTGGAGCGTTCTATTGCCATGAAAAGTAAACGCTTTGGCGAACTCTCCGAGGAAAAAAGAAAGTTTGTTATTTTTTATTTGAAGCGTTCGGTCGGTGACAAGATGTCTGTAGTCGCCGCCCGGGCCGGTGTCAGCAAAACGAAAGCTTACGAACTGGCGCATGACCCTGAGGTTTGTGATGCGATGGCCACCGCCGCGCAAGCGGTAAGCGATACCGCCGATATCAAAGGAAGCAGGGCGATGGACATTACCGCCGAAAAAATCTATCAGTCCGTATTGGCTGGAACGCTTTCACCAAAAGATTGGACACCAACGATGCTTCGTATTTGCGAGGCTTGCAAATCTCGACTGGGACTTAATCCGGATGTTTTGAAGGCGGTCAGGATGCAAATGGAAGATGTGAACGGGAATAAGATGTCGGCCACTTTGTTGAGTTCCAACTCTGATACCCTCTTGGATAGGCTGGCGGCGGAGCGGGAAGGGAGCGGAAACGGTGCTTTTGAGGCTGAAACACCGGAAAGCGTCCGGGGTCAATTTGAGGCTGACGGTGAGGCTGGGAAAAGTCCCGCGCTTCTCGTTGAAAGCCCTGCCGATACTACCGTCAATGTCCCGGCAATCGTGGAAAATCCTCCAAGCGCCGAAACCCGGTAAAAAGCATGGACATTTTACAGCGGTTTGAGGCTGACAGAAAAAACGTACTTTCTAAATAACCGTGTTTTTGAGGCTAACTTAACGCAATCATCATTATGCGACGTTACAGTAAAACGTTCCTTAATGAGGCTTAGAGTTCTTTCATGGCGGTTGAGAACAATGGCGGAAAAATTGACGGCAGGGGGGCGTAAAATTTTTGACAGGAGGGGGGGTATGGGGCGCGATGGGGTTTCGGTCACGGTGCATCTATCCAGGCTGGAACGCCTCAGTCTATGAGTTTTAAATTTTTTGTATTCTATAAATTTTTCCAAAAATTTTTAAGAGTCCGACAGACTCAAAAAAATTTTAAAAATTTTTTTCTCTGAAAAAAAATCGACTTTTTTTTGCCTCAAAATTTGCCGTCCGTAATTCCACATATTCAGTAAATACCCCCCTCTTAAATTGCTGTCTTGTAATGATTAACGCCTTGATTTATGTTTGTCGAAAGGCAAAAAAAGCGAGGCGTAAAAGTGGTGCAGAACGCAGAAATACAGATAGCTCCGGAAACACTGGAGCTCTTTGTCGGCGAACAGAAAAAAAAGGCCAAGGCCGATAATTTTTTGCAAATTTACCGCTTCAAAAAAGCGCCGTCCCTCATCGCTGCCCTTGCGGACAAAATCCCCGGCATCACTCTGGAAAATGACAAATTGAGCGTTGATTTTGCTCAAATAAGCGACCCTGAATTGCTGTCAATGGTTTCGAATTCCGCCGAGGATGATTATGTGATGGACCTGCATGATTTGCAGGTGGATTTTGTTAAAAAATCCAATTCAAAAACTTCTAAAATAGAGTTTGAACGCTGGCTCTGCAAACGGGATTTGTACTATCTCGGAAAATACGTGCTCGGTTATTCAAAGGCGGTTTTTCACCTGCACAAATTCATGTGCGACACGATGGAAAATCTCCCCGATGGATACAGGGGGCTTCGTGAATTTCCCCGTGACTCGTTCAAGTCAACCTTCATGACAATTTCGTTTATCGTACAGCAGCTTTTGAATAATCCGAACATCCGGATACTGCTTAAATCGAACACGGTTAATAACGCCGCAAGCAAATTAAAAGAAGCTAGAAATCATTTCGAAAAAAACGACAGCCTCCGCCGCCTTTTCCCTGAACACTGCCCTGTCAAAAGGGCTGACCAGGGTAATAATACATACTGGAAATCCCCGGCAAATACCGCCGTTCAGAACGAAGGCAGTTTTAATGCCGCCGGCGTGGGTTCTTCGAGCACTTCTCAGCATTATGACATGATAATCGGAGATGACTTCTGGGATGAAGACAGCGTCGCTTCTCAGGAGACGATGACGAAGTGCAACAATGATTTAAACGGCATTGAATACCTGCTCGGGTCTCCCGAGGAGGGCAAAATAATTTTTATCGGGACGCGCTTTGCTCATGACGATCCGACAAAGGGACTGCTGGATAATATCCGTTATCGTTGCGTTATAGTTTCGGGTATCACACGACATGGGCGTTCGCTTTTTCCCGAGGCCATGTCTGTTGAACATCTCTATTCGCAATACCATTCCCACCGTTATAATTTCAGTTGTCAGATTATGCTTAATCCTTCATCCGAAGACAGCAGCTTTTCATCCGACTGGTTTAAATATCTCTCGTATTCCGAAGTGAAAAAACAGGAGCGGGAAGGAAAAATTAAAACCAGCGTTGTCATTCTTACTGATGCCGCCGGGCAGGATAAAACATCTTCCGATCCCGTGGCAATCCTTGCCGTTGTCAAGGACTCGTTGAAGCGTAAAACTGTTGTAGAGTATGTCCGTAAAAAACTCAACCCTCTGGATTTTCTTATAGCTGTTTCCAAAATGTACGACAAGTACAACGCCGATTACGCCGTCAGACAGAACGCCCTTATTGAAACGGTTCTGGAACCGTTTATTGACGCACGTAACAAGGACCGTAAAGAGCAGGGAATGGATAAAGTCCGCTGGGAAAAAATCTCTCTTGGCAAACAGAGCAAAATGGCGCGGATGAGCGGACTGCAACCATATTTTCAGAGGGGAGAAATGTATTTTGATCCGGCGATGGAAAATCTCAAGGAACTGCAGGATGAAATTTTATCGTTCCCGTTCAACATGTCAAACGATGACGGCATGGACGCGCTTTCTGAAATCACTGATGAGCTTGTTTCCAGATGTCCGCGCTTCGCGGAGGCCCCGCCGCCGCCTGTCGAAAGCCTTCCGACAAGGGAGAGTGTTATAGCGAATGAATTGAACCATAGGCGGTTAAGATGCGCGGAGGCGTTCAAAGCGGCACGGGAAGATAACCATAAAAAAGGGAGGCCCGGCGCGTGTGTAGCATAGAAATAATTCTTCTGATAACCGTCTGCGCTGTGCTTGTCGCGGCTATCGCCCTGCTCTTTCTGATGGCGGTTGCTGTTTATGTTTTTATGAGGCGTGTCCCGCCTCTGTTTTCAAGAAAAAAAGCGGAAAGTAAAATCGCCGCTGTAAATAAAGAACGCGCTACTGTGGGTAAGGTACAATGAAAAACACTGAAGACGATGTAACAAAAATTGAAGCCCTGCTCAAGCAGGGCGTCGAACATCATCGTGAGCTTGTGAATAACATTGAGCTTACGCTGGCGTTTCTTTCCGGTAATCAGTGGATGACCGCCGTCCGCAATATTGGCCTTGCGCCTGTCGAAAATTCTACAAACGAGTACCGCTGTACCAATAACATGATGCTTCCCACTTTTCACTGGAGAATGGAAAGGATGTTCAAGGAACAGCCCGTAATAACCTGTTTTGCGGGGGGCGATGAATTGACCGATGATGAAAAGGCCTATGTTGCTTCGAAGCTCTGCGATTACTGGCGAAGCAATTCCGGATGGCTTAACGCTGAAAAAGAAGCCGCCGGCTGGGTGGATGTCTCGGGCATGTCTTTTATCGCTCCAGTATGGAGACGCAATCCTTTTCTCGAAGTCAAGACAAAAAAATACGAGTACTCCGATGAGCCCTTTGAGGTTGATAAACTGATTTCCCATATTAAAGAACAGGAAATAAACCGCCCTGATTATGACGTTGCCTTTGATGTGTTCAGCATTTTTAATACTTTTCTTTTTCCTTTGACAGCCAATAAGTGGAATAAAATTACCGGAATACTTCACGCGGATATCGTGTCGTATGATTTTTTATGTGAACATCTCGGGGAAAAACTCACGGAAAAGGATCTCCGTACCGTCAATCCGTCTGAGATTAATTATGACGCTTTGGACAGGGTAAACAGCTATGTTTCCGGTGAGTTCGCTCTCTCAAAGCCGCCGCCTGAACAGGAAAAGCGCTACCTGCTTTTGACTTACCGTGAAAAGCCTTCTTTCAAAAACAGGGACGGGCGTTATGTCGTTATAGCCGGGGGCAAAAAAATTATTGACGCCGCCCTGCCCTATATCAAAGAGGCGCGGGAAATTGATCCCTCGGATGAACATAATATTTCGATGGGAGTTGTTCCGTGGAGCGCTATGGAAGTCCCGGGACGGCTTATACCTCCCGCCCCTATGGAGCTCCTGAGAGAAACCCAGGTGGAGTTGAATGACTTGTTGACAGACCAGAAACAGAACCGTAAAACTGTCGGCAGAAATAAAATTCTCATTCAGGAGGATACGCTGGACAAGGACGCGTATACAGATGAGCACGGCGAAATTATCGAACTGGGTAAACAGGACACTCCTCCGGTGATAATGCAGGGGCGCACGCTTGAGGGCATTGACAGCGAAATTGCTCAGAAGCGTTCCGCTTTCGATGATCTTTCTGGACGTAATCAGTTGTTCCGTGGACAGAACCCGGCACAGGTGAGAAGCGCTTTCCACTTGGATATTCTCCGCGAGGAAGGCGCTATGATTATCGACGGAGAAACACGCAGACGCGAGAAAGTTCATGAGATGGTCGCCCGTCTCTGCCTTGCTATATGCCGCCGCAGAATGGGGCGCGAAAAACTTATTGACATTGTCGGCCAGGACGCCGCCGGGTTTGCCGTCTCGTTCCTTGAATCCGGCAATATCCGCTTTGACATCCGTGTCAAAGAGGGAAGCGCACTTGCCCGTAATCACGCCTCCTATGAGGCAAAACTTGTTGATATGCTCCGCGCCGGGGCGTTTAATAATCCACAGACGGGGACGCTTGACGTGGATCTCTATTGGAGAATGTCCAAACTGGGAACGCTGAATTTTAATGTTGATAAACAGGCTAAAATCCGCACACGGGCAAGAAATGAAAATCATCTGATGTACCACGGCAATGAAATCATCATGCCTCAGAAACATGAAGATCATTATCTTCATATTGAGGAACACAAGGATTTCATGAACCGCCCTGAATGGTACAATGCCGCCGAGGAAAAACGCGTAAACATGACGGCGCATCTTGAGACACACACAAATATGCTGAACGAACAGCAGTCTCCAAATCTTTTCATGGACAAGATGAAACCGGGAATGATTGAAGCCGCCGCCATGCCGGCGATGAAACAGTTAGCAACTCAAAAATAAAGAAAGGAGTTTTTTGTATGAACATCTACAATTTAACCAAGGAAGCAATCGGCACTATGTGCAAGGGAAATCATGTCAGTATTCCCGCGTCCGCCGGAGGAGTAATCGGGGAAGCGAGTGTTTCGCCAAAAGTGGCGGATGAACTTCTCAGGAGATATCCGGGAAGCCTGACAAAAAATTTTGATGACGCCAGAGGCGGAGAAGTCGCGGGGCGCAATATCCTTTTTCAGAAGGAAAAAGCGGAACTTGAAGAAAAATTGAAGCAGAAGGAAAGCGAATGCGGCGGGCTGAAAAAAGAGCTGGAGAAAAAAGACTCTGAGTTGAATGAGTATCTGCTGAGAAATAAAAATCTTCAAGCCCGGATAGACGAACTTCTGAAACCGCCTGTCGCAGAAAACAAAGAAACCGCAGAGGATAAAAAATCTAAACACGCTTCAAAATAGCGATAAAAATTTGTTACGGCCCGCCCCCGTTACAGGGCGTTACGGTCCGCCAATCCGTTAATGGCGCAGAGAGGTAATTATGGAAAATGAAAACACAAGTCAGGGAACTCATGATCAGACCGCTGCTGAAGAACAGAACGTTTCTCAACAGACGGAAAATAAGCATGATGGCAAAAGCGAAAAGACGGTTCCGCTCTCAGTTCTTCTCAAGGAACGTGAGAAAAGACAGGAATATGAAAACCGCCTGAAAGAGCTCGAAGCCGGAAATAATTCCAGTTCCGCTCCGGATGGATTTCCGGAATTCAAGCTGGATAAAAAAGACATGCTTGATCTGACCCCTGAGGAACTGCAGAGCAAAATCAATTCGCATCTTGGCGAACACGTCAAACATGTGAAGGACTTTGTTCAGAAAACAGTTCAGAAAGAAATGTCCGCGCAGGAAGGTAAAAGTAAAGCAGAACGTCAGATTGACGCGGAGATGGGGAAATATGACATTTTTAATAAATGCAAAAATGAAGATCCCTACCTCTATGACTTCGCTCTTAACCGCCTTTCGGACAGCATTCAGAAAGACAAGGAGAAGTCGCTCGCTGATATCATTAAAGATATCGCCAAGGATTGCAGTCGGCGTTTTGTAAAAAAAGCTGATGAGCAGTCCGGGGACAAGGGAGAAGACACTCCTGTAATTATTCCCCCGGCGAACAGCGCGGCGGAGGTCGCTCACATGAAAGAAATAAAGGATTTGAAAAATCGCTCTTTCAAAGATTTAAGGGCGGATGCCACAAAGTTTTTGAGCGGCGCGGCAAATTCTCTCCTTGCAAAAGGTAAGAAAACGTAAACAGAAAACAAAAAAGGAATTTTTAAGATGCCTACAGAAAACCAAATATTTGACACATTTACAGCGCTGTCAACGGCAACGCTGGAAAAAGTGTATCTCCCGCACTTATATGAAGTCGCTTTCAGAAAGAAGCGTTCGTATCTGCTTGATCGCCTGACCCGTTCTTCCGAAGGAGTGAAGGGCCTTGAGGTCTATCTCACATTCCTCGCGGAATACGGCTGGAGTTTCCGTCCCATGTCGGAAATGGGCTACACCCCCAGCGGTGCCCCGTTCACGGCGTTGGAACAGAAAGCAAAACTCGGCTGTCATGCCGCCACCATCGCCGCCACATTGGAAGCGATCATGGCAACAGACGGCGATCACAGCCGCATAGGCGACCTGCTCGCGAGGCTCATGAAGGGAGTGCATGAAACATTTCCTCACTATATGTGCCAGGCGATATGGTCCGGGACAAGCGGCGTAATCGGCGTTGTGCTCAGTGTCTCCGGCAGTGTCGTAACTCTGGATAACGTCGGATTGACAAACACTCACGTCTATGACAGGGCAAAATATTTCGTTCCCGGCATGTTCGTGCAGGCTTTGACCTCCGCAGGAGTTAAAAGGGGTGACCCCGTCAAGGTTACGGTTGTAGATAAAGTGGCAGGAAAGATTACTCTTTCTTCCATTCCGACAGGACTGGCCGACAACGATATGTTTGTAGTATCGGATATCGCCGGACTGGAAAACGGCTATAATCAGAGTACCCCCGGAATACTGGACGTTATCGATGACGATAACACGTTCCAGAACACCGATCGCTCGCTTGCGGCTAACGCCAATCTCAGAGCGCTTGTCCGTAATAACAGCGGCACGGGCCGTCTGCCGACCTATTCCCTGCTTGAACAGTTCTTCTATGACTGCTATCAGCCGTCAATAGCCATAACGGACCATAGGGTCATTAACTATATATATGAGCACGTAATCATGCCTTATGTCAGGTTTACTTCTACAGAGAGAAAGTTTGAACTTGACTTTGAGTACGTAACCATCGGCAAAACAAAACTGATCGAGGATGAAGACGCGCACAATGACAAAATCATAGTCCCTGATCTGGACAACATGCAGATCCGCGACAAGGGCGCGTTGGGTTCGCTTTTCGGCAAAGGCTGGACGCCTATCCAGGGAAGGCCTTTCACTGAATACAACCTTGTCTATAACTTCCTTCTCATAGCGGAAGACTGCCGCAATATGGGAGTGCTTGGAGATATAAACATCCTGGCGGAGGCGTGAGATCTGATATGAGAACATGTCCGGCATACATTCAGAAGGCGTTGCGCGGGTATCATCCCGCGCTTTCCCTCCGCTGGGATAAATCATCTCATTGCTGGATGGTTTATTTCGGCGACCGCGCCGCTTTTGTTTACGAACACATCGACGGCAAACCTGCTGTCGATCCCTGCTTGAGCGAACTCATGCAGATCGTAAGGGAAGCTGATTCGCACAACGATCAGTTCCGCAGACAGCGCCGGGAATGGCGCCGGAAACGTCTCGACAGAAACAGCAGGCGTGAAGCAAACAGTTACGCGGACTGCGTAACTGAAAGCAGGGCCGTTGTCGCAAATGCCTATAGAGGCGCGGCAAAGCCTTTTATGCAACCATTAAAATTCGCAATTTAGGAGAAAAACAAATTATGAATACTGATGTAAGAAGAATAAAATGTGTCATCCCCGCCGATGTGGGAGAGGGTACAGCGGTTGATCTCAACCTGGTAACGGCAATGAATATCCCTGAAGAACTCATCCCCGCTATGACCCCGGTCATTGTGGCCAGACAGAGTTCGGCCCTCCTCGGTAAAGTAATCGATGACACGGTTTCCATATCTGGAAACGTCTTGTCGATAGATGAAGGCGCGACAGGCTTCGCCGCAGGCGATATCTACTATATCGACCTGATGCAGGGTACGATAATTTCCGCGACCGCCACAGTAAGGGCAAGTTCATAAAATCCCAACCCGGGGCCCCGGCTGAGTTTCAGCTCCCAGCCGGGGCTTTTTAGGAGACACATGAGAACACTCGCGGAAATGAGGGCGAAGGTAAGGCGGTATATTTCAGACGTCAGGGATGAGGAATACTCCAGCGCCGCTATTGACGCCGCGCTGAAGGACGCCGCCGATACGCTGTGGAATATGTTTTCGGCGGAAAAAAACGCCCGGCGTTTTCTTCGGAAAATCTCGGACGATATTTCCCTTGTCGCGTCCCAGGGGGATTATGATATCCCCGATGACTGCATGAGGATTGAAAGCGTCGAACTTAAACTTCTCAGCACTGATGAATATTTCGCTATCCCTTTTTCAGAGGGGGATGATGTCGCCGCGCGTTTTCCCAGAAGCTCGATGAGTTTTCACTCTCCGCTTTTCTGGAGCGATAACGCGGACGGCATTTCACAAATCCGCTTCTATCCGGCCCCGGCCGTCAGTTCCGGCGTGTTCCGGATTAAATACGCTTTCAAACCAGTCTTTCCGGACGCGGATGATGACAGCTTCAATCTCATAGACGATACTGCCGTTGATTATCCCGTTATTGACGGATGCGACGCCGCGATTGAATATCTCAGCGCCGCGATGCTTTCTTATGAGGAACTCGACAACAGCAAGCCCATAGGGGCGTTCGGACAACTGTTCACGGCAAAATATCAGGAACTGAAGGGTTCCGCCGCCAGAGGCGCGGTCAGACCGCAGAGACGCTATGTAAGGAGATCGCGTTGAAAGCTTCAATATCATATTTCGGAGGCGTAAAACAGGACGTTGAAAAACACCTGAACGGGCGCATGTTGCATTCTTCCCTTAACGTCAATGTCTCCGACATGGCAATCAGAAAACGCCGTGGATATGAAGTAATAGAACGCTTTGACGCTGCTGCCGCTTATCTGCTTTTTCCGCTCTCCTTATGTTTTTTGTCGCTTCCCGGGAACGCTTCCCCGGCGATAGGCGGCGCGGACTGTTACCTGCTGATTACCGATACCCTGCCGGATGAAACCGCAAAACATTTTGAAGTGAGGTTGTGAATGGATTTCTCAGAGTTCAAAGGCCTCAGGCAGGATACGGCAAAACACCTTGTAAATCAGGGTGAGGAAAATAAAAACGCCTCCGCATTGCGTGATTGCAGAAACATAAATATCGACACTAAGGGTATTCGCAAACGCGGGGGATTTGAAGCGACCGAATGCGTCTGGAGCCAGTACCTTTCAGCCGATTGCCTCGGACAGCTCCGTCCCGGCAATGGCAAACGATGGAATTTCGCCACCGGTAAAATCTTATTTGACGATGGCGATGACAGTGACGGCTTTTATTTCGTCCCCGTAAATGACTCCCCTCCGGCGCCGCCAGCTCCTCCGTCCACGTGGAGATTTAAACATATCGTTGAAGCCATTGACGAACGTCTTGACTACTATGATGAAACCGCCTCCGGTCTCCCGAAAACCAACGACGCGAGTATTACCGGACAAAATATAATTGACGCGCGTGCCGCCATAATCAGCCTTGCGACCGGGACGTGGGTACGAGATTTTTTTGGTTATTCCTATCCGAGCCCTTATGATTACAGAAAGTTTTCAAAAAACCATGATAGTTTCAGTAATTCAGTTAATGCCTCCACTCAGCGCCTTGCTCTCGTTTTTACTGATAAAGCTGATTTTTTGACATATTGCGGCAAAGAAAATGACTGGACAAGTTTAAGCGACCAGGCGGCAATATTCACTGAAATGGAAGATGTTCTTAAATTTTTAAATACCCTTGTTCTTGATGTTGATTATACTCAGGGAGGCAATACGAGGGCATTTTGGGGTAACCGTTCAGGGGCGTATCTTTCTGGCTTCGAATATCAAAAGCGTTCATATGTCAGTGCATTAGACGCGTGGAGTAATTTGTCTCTTTACTCATCTTATGGCAGTCAGGGAATTCTTGCTGGACGTTTGGTTTTAACGGCTAATCCGCCTCCTACAGGGGATTGCTGGGATGCCGATGCCGTGGGTCCGCTTGATGAAGTTTTTCCAGTATGTGATTCTATATCACTCAATGAAAAATATTCCAGATCTCTACAGTTTTATATAAGGCCGTATTCAAATTCCAGTATTGTTGTATCTGATATCAGCAATGAAGGCTATTTGTTTGAACAATGGAGGGAACTCTCCAGTAAAATAACCGGTATCACGGATACTACTTATATTTTAGATTTTTCTGTGATAAAAAATCGTAATCCGCTTACTTGGACACAACCTGAAGTTTCTCTATCTTCCAGTCCTGTTAGTTATGGTTGGCAACTGATAGGAAGCGGCTTGTGTGAAATAGAAATAACGTTCCCCTCCGACGCAAACTTAGGAAAGGTAACCCCATAATGTTTTCAGACTATTTACAGGACATATACCCGGCGGACAGCGCGAGGGATTTCGCGAACCTCGGCAGAAGGCTTTTTCTTTTGGACGGCATTAATCCGAATATCGTTACGGACGGCCATTCTCCGGATGACCGTATCATGGGCTGTTTCCCTCAGCAGAAACTTGATACTCCCGTTCCCGTTTCCGGAACGGGATTGACAGCCGGGGGAACTTACTATTACGGTGTTAAACGCCGCCTCGGTATCGGCGCTCTTGAAGTTCCCGCGGCGTGTGCTATCGCGGACAGCGTTCAGATGGATTTCAATACCATGACTTGCGCGGCGAACGGCGCGACGCTTGCGACATGGCAGGGGCTCAGCGACGGCAAATATCTCATCACGATTGACGGCGAAGAATACAATATCACCGGAGTTGACGCCACGGGTTGCGCTTCCCTCGAGGACGTCGCCGTAGCCCTTGAAACATCGCTGATTGAGTGGACCAATAACAGTATGCTTGAGGTGGCGTATGATGCAACTAATCTCTGTTTTGTCTTTAAGTCGAATGTTTCAATCACTGTGCTCTCTGCCGCCAGCGGGACGGGAACAGAAATTTCAGGAAGCGATTACCTGAACGGCACTGCGGGGACGATAGTCAATGCCGCTAATAAACGTAATACAATCGTCATTCACCAGAACGAATATATCTCGGCAAACGCCGCTTCCAGGGTGAAAAACTTTTACGGCATATATCGCAACAAAACAATAAATCTCAGCCTTTTATATCTCGTTGACGAACTCTCTCAGGAGGAATTGACGGGAACGGGAAGCAAGGGCGGCTGGGTAGTCGCTACGGAATACGAAACAGGGGACAGCGTTACCCTCAGCGGAGCGATGTACCGCTGTATCGCCGATCACACAGCGGCAAGCGACGATCAGCCGGGAACGGGCGCGAATTGGGCGACATACTGGCGGCAGATTATTGTCAGCGCCGTTACCGCCTGGGCGGCTGATACCGCCTATTCTCTCTCTGATATGCGTTGCGAAGGAAACATTCTCTACACCTGCATACTGGCGCATACCTCGACAACTGATGACCAGCCGGGAACGGGGATAAACTGGAAAACTTACTGGATTAAAAAGGGCTTCGTAACCTATACTGATTTGACGGAAGATATAGACCTTAACACCACTTATGAAGTGAACACCACAGAGAATGAAGCGAATAACTTTATTCCTCCGTGCCGTTATGTCCGTGTTTATAAGGGCCGCTTGGTTTGCGGCGGCTCGATAGCTTTTTCGCCCGGTACCGCTACGATAACGGAAGGCGCTCTGGGCACTGTGTCCATCACTTCGGATTATCCGCTAAGGCCTACTGATATCGGAGCGTACATTGTCATAGGCGCTGACAGTTCCCTCTCATACCAGATTACCGCCGTTGACCAGGTGAATAAAACTTACACGATATCTCCGGAGGCCGCGGAGGCATGCTCGGATGAGGTATGCTCTGTCTTCCGTGACTTTGACAGCCTTTATGTTTCGTCCCCTCTGCCGTCAAATATCGAAGGCTACATAACGGGTGAGGTCGTTTACCCAAACTTTGACAACGCCGAATTGAAGGGGATCGCCGCGTCAGGCGGCAATGTGTATATCCTGAGAGCAGGCGGAATTGAAACCGTCGAGGGTGGAGACGCCGGTATTTCTCTCGCGCCGCTCTCGGGATCGCCCCCTCCGTGCGTTTCTCACAAAACAATAGCCGATGATAATTGCAAGGCCCCAATGCTGATTTATTACGCCGGGACTGCAGGAATAGTCGTTGTCAGCGACGGCGCTCATAAGGTAATCTCTCAGGACATAGCTCCCTTAATTCTGAATGAAGTCGATCACGATTATGACGCCTTTACGCACGGCGTTTATGACCCTGTAAACAACAGATACTACTTATGGCTCTTTGGTATCGGTGACGTTGTAAATTACGGCGTTAGAATTCCCCAGCTCATGCTTACTTATGATTTTAACCGCAATTTCTGGACGGCCGGGGAGCTTGCCGCCAGCGCGTCAGGTTTATGGCGCGACACTAACGGCGCGGATATCGTCGTTATCGGCATCGCCGGGGGAGTGGCGAAACTTTCAATCGTCCCTTATGACGGAGTCGATATGAAGGGAAATGTTTCCTCCGCTACAACGACAACACTGACAGACTCGGCGGCGGCTTTTCCTGTCGCCGATGAAGATAATCCCGGGCTTTCGGGACTGCCGGTACACGTCTATGACAGTGCCGGAATCCTTCAACGCCGGATTGTAAAGAGCAATACAGCTACTGAAATTACCATTTATGGGACTTGGGAAGCAACTCCGACCGACGCATACAATTATCATGTCGGCCCCATACGTTGGAACGCCGAAACGGGCGATCTCGCTTTTGAAACTTTCGATACGCGCAAAAATTTTGAACGTGTCGTAATAGCCGGGGAAACTGAGGAGTTCGATGAATGGATTTCTGACGCTGGATATCTTGCCGGGGACAAGGTGCAGGTAAATGACGATAAGATTGGCGATAAGGCCTATCGCTGTATTTCTTCGCATACTTCGGCGGCAATCAGTCAGCCGGAAACTGGCGCAAATTGGGCGACTTTCTGGGAAGTTCTGAATATCAATGTAAAAGTTACCGTTCAGAGTTGCGGACTTGAAAGAAGCCGGAACGCCGCGAAAACCGAAGACTTAAAAAAACAGGGCAGGATTGAAATCAGCGGTTCAACTCTCGGTTTGAGAGGCCGGGGCGCGTCCGTAAAACTCGAAGGCGACGGCACGGATGACGTCGCTATCCTCGGTATCGCCCTTACTTCAACAGCCAGCGGAGGAAATAAGTAATGTCCGAGCTGTTGAAAAATCCCCCAAACAGAAATAACCAGATGGAACACCTCATCGCCCTTTGGAGAGTAGTAGCGGAACTTGAAAAAACCGTTGCCGCCCTCGGTTCCTCCAATGACGCGAACACGACCGCGATTACAACTGTCGCCTCTGAGACTTCCTCCAGTCTCTCAGGCTTTATTATGCCCTTCCATTCCCTTAATGAAATACCGCAAATTGATGACGATGACGAACTCTATATCTATGACAACTCAAATAAAGTCTATTGCCGCGCCCTTCTCAGCAAAATAAAGGCGCTTCATGCCCTGTTTTCGATCTCAAACGGAGGAATACATGTTATTCACGCCTATGAATACGCCGATGAAGCCGCGAGAATTGCGGCGACTGGTTTTATTGAAACGGACATTGGCAGAGTTGCCCTTCAGCTCGATGACAAT
The DNA here is from genome assembly GCA_001803225.1 of Lentisphaerae bacterium GWF2_44_16. Taxonomy (GTDB): domain Bacteria; phylum Verrucomicrobiota; class Lentisphaeria; order Victivallales; family GWF2-45-14; genus GWF2-44-16. The sequence goes on from MHBF01000202.1 coordinate 47,900, forward strand.
AGCTTCTGGATACTGACCGCTTACAGTCCCATAACTTGGCAGAGAATTATCGGGGCGCACACTCACGGCGAATATTTAGAAAAAACGTCCAACCTCTCAGACCTGTCCGACGCTTCGACCGCCCGAAATAACCTCGGCCTCGGCACTGTCGCGACAAAAACCGCCCCGGGCGGAACAAGTTCCCAGCTTTTGGCCAATGACGGTTCAGGGGGCTTTTCAAATGTTACAGTCGGCGACAATCTGGACTTTACGGAAGGTACGCTTTCGGCTACTGCCGGCGGCGGCGCCATGCTTACTGAAAACACCACTGTTAATCTGACGTCAGACATGTCTGCTGCTGATATACAGGCATTAATTGATGCTCAACCCAAAAACTTAGGGGGATATACGTTAATATTTCAGTTTGGAAATGGTACGTATAATACCTCTATGACAAGTGCGTTAACCTTTTCTTATTTTTACAATGGCGTAGTAAATATACTGGGGAATACTGGAGAGACGGGATTGCACACTAATCAGGCGGTATATCTAGATTTTTCTGCAGGAACATCTGGCGGAATAGTTTGTACTGATTGTTTCTGTTATGTGCTTATTAAAAATCTCAAGATTAAGATATCCGATACTGGTGGCATTAGATGTATAAATGCAAATCAATGTACCAAAGTTTTTGTTTTTTATTGTTGTTTATTTGGGGCAAATAATACTGCCACTAATGTGGGATTTGGTGCTGATTTTACTGCTGCGTATGCATACTCTAATTATGTGTCAACATTACAGGTAGGTATTGGAACGTATATGTCAGCTATTGTGTATTCAATTAACAATGACGACACAGGCACTGCTCCTAAATACGGTATATCGGCACAACAAGCTGGTACACTAGGAAAGAGTGGTACTCAGCCGGCAGGTACTGTCAGTAATGAATATGAGGGAACTGGAGGGGATGTAAGATGAAGAGAATTGTTTATAAAAAATTAGACGGTGATATTTTAGAATTTTATGATACAGATGTCAACCTTGATGGTTTGAATAATGATTTAAAATTCGTTGAATGCGAGTGCAATGGAGCAGAAACAAATATCTCCGAAATAACTGGAACCATAAAAGACTACTCAAACTACAATGACCGGATAACAATATCATCATACGAATTCCTTAAGCGTTTTACGCAGGCGGAGCGGATAGCGATAAGAAGTTCCACTGATGTATATGTCATGGATTTTGTCAGCCTTACATGGGCGGCGCAAATCGTGGATTTCTCGGATGTTGATACTCTGGCTGGAATGGCATATCTCGTAACAACCGGGCTTTTAACCGAAGCCCGTAAAATAGAAATATTAAGTTAATAACAAAAAAACGTGGAGGGATTTGCTTCGTCAAATCCGTCTTAAAAAAAAGAAAGCAGGTAAAAATGAAAAAGAAAATCGTAATGGGACTCGTAAGTATCGTACTCACAGTAATGCTCTCCGGATGTTACTCAACATCCACGATAAGTGAGTTCGACCCTGTAAGCGGCAATCTGATAAAGCAGACCGAAACCAGCCAGCCGATAATCGACCAGATTACGGCCTCGACTAAGGATAAAACGGTCTTTTATTGGGAATCGGGCTGGATAGCTGCTATTCACGTTCAGCCGTCAGCAGAAACTATGTTTACAGCAGAGATGATAGCCACAAAAAGAGACAAAGGACTACTGACTGTACATAAGGACCAGCAGAACATGGATAAAATTGAGGGCGTAATCAAGGCCGCAAAGAGCACAGAGTCCCTGTCAGTTACCACCTCCGGTATTGGAAGCGGCACGGCGGCGACCTCGACAAATTCAGCCGCCTCTGAAACAAAATAATCTGATTTGACGAAGCAAATCCCTCCCCGGTTTGTGGAGGGTTGCGCTTCGTCGCAACCGGAAAGGAAACGCCCATGAGCTTGAAACTTCTGAGATGCAAGGCCGTTCCGCATGACGCGAAACTCAAGGACTTTGAAATTATAGGTTCTCTGCAGGTCGCTTTTGTGTGGAATGAAAAAACGTGTCGGAATGAAATAGTTCTCCTTTCTGAGATGCGTTTCATTCTCTATAAATACAATTGCGAAATTGTATTTTTCCCGGGTTTCCGCTGTGACGGCGGCTCCGTTCCAAAGGCCTTCTGGTCGGCTGTCTCAGACCCTTATTCAACGCGCTTTCTTTTAGCTTTTTTCCTGCATGACGGCCTTTATGCCGCTGAACTTTTCACGCGTTCGGAATGCGACTGGATATTCCTTGAACTCATGCGGGAACTCGGTGTTTCATGGCGTAAACGCAATGAAGTCTGGGCGGCTGTCAGAATGGGCGGCTGGTGGGTCTGGCTTGGACACATGAAAACAATTGTGAATGAAAACCGCAAACTCATTATGAAAGTGCCATGCAGACCATGAACATTACCGGTGAAATGCTCTCGCTTTTTTTTATTACCCTCAGTGCTATATGCGCCTTTGGGGCTTTCTTTCTCAAGAGAATAGACCAGCACAATGAACGCCACGGAGAAAAAATCGACAGGCTCGGCGAAAAAATCGAACACGTCCAGGCTACAATAGGCGATGTAAAAAAAGATTACGTTACTCATAAAGTTTGCGGCAAGCGCCGGAAAAAATGCCCGTGCGTAAAAGAAATTAAAAAGATAGAGAAGATGGTACGCGCATGAAAACAATTGTCATACTCGGTCACTACACCCCCTTTAACAGCCCTCTTTCAGTGGGGGATTTGAAAAAAGAGCACCGCTTTGAAGAAATATGGTGCATGAACGACTGGTACATGTTTTACCCGAACATCAAACGTCCGGATTATGTTTTTCAAATCCATGACGATTTTAAGGGCCTTCCCCCTGAAACAGGCCGTTGGCTCGGAGACTGGAAAAAAATCTATAACGACAGCGGCGCAAAAATCATCGTTACAACCCCCTGCCCCGATATTCCCAACGCTTCTATCATAAACCGCGGGGATTTGAAATTCAATAAAAAAATTCAGCTTGCCTCCGCCGTCAATATCATGTTCGCGTATATGCTGAAATACCGCATTGACGTTAAACGCGTTATTCTGAGAAACTTTCATCTTCTCACCGCGGGGGAATACGCAAACCAGTTCCCATATTTTTTTCAGGCGATAGAGGAACTTCAAAAAATCGGGATAGTCGTAGATTCCCCTATGATGGAGCTCTGGCAGGATAAAGCTGTCTATGTCGATTTCGCAAACTTGAAAGAAGTTGATGTTCTCTACGGCGAAAAAATAACAGGAAAAATCACAGTTGATATTAAAAATGATAAAGTTCAAATAAATACAGAGGTTAAATTATGAGCATTCAAGCCGTCTATGAAAGCAATTGGAAACGCCTGCAGGAAGCGCAGAACAATCAGACAAGTTCATCGTCCTATATGGATGAAGCGCGTTCAGGGTTGACCGCCGCCCCGACCGCTCCGACTGTCGCGGACCCGGGTGAACACGTTTACGGACAGGAAGAAAATAATAAAAATTATACCGCATGGCTTAATTACAATGACCAGAAAACTAAATACGACGCCGAAAGCGGTAAACGCGCCGCACTCTCTTTCTGGGACGAACAGCGCACGGCGTATGAAAAAGCCAATGAGGATACCCTCACAGACCGACAGGCGATGCTTGAGGAAATCGCGAAATACAAAGCGAACTCATTGCTCAGTAATGAAAAACTTAACGCCACTCTCTCGGAGGAGGAGGAAAGACTCAACGCCTCCGCGACCCAAACCATAGAGAACGCCGAAAAACAGTTTGCCTCCCAGGGGAGAAGCGCCGACCCCTTCGTCATGGCTTCACTGAAACGCAAACTTGCGATGTCCAACCAGGACCAGCTTAACGCGCGCCGCACGGAACTCGAAGTTGAACGCTCACAGATGCACGGCACTTACCTCGGATACCTGAACGAAACCCTGGCGAACACCAAGCGCAACGTCATGGACCCGAATACCGCTCTCAGTTTCATGCAACAGCTGGGGAGCGGTGCCAGCTCCGTAACGTCCCCGGGAATGAGTACCGGAGGCGGAGGAGGCGGAGGCGGCTCTCAGACTTTTAGAGGCGGCGGAAGTAAATATAAGGTTGATTATGATGATAGCTCAATTAGCAAAACGCTTGGGACACCTTCATCTAAAAGCGCATTTGCGAGAGGTGAAATATGAGTTTTAATGTAAATTACGGCAATCCCTATCTTCCGAGCGTGGGAGAGGGTGTCTTTGACGCGGCTAAAAAAGCGACTACTTATTCGCGCCTGGTGCAGAACGCGCAACTCCAGATCGCCGCCGACAATCTTGAGATTGAACGCGCTAAAATGCACCTTTCAGTAGGACAGGCAAAAGTTGAACAAGCCTACCGTCAAAGAGTATTTCAGGAAAATCAGGCGGAACGCCAGAAAAGCGAAAAGCTCGCGCGCGATAAAATGGAGCAGGATAGAATAATTGATGAGAAGAAAATCGCCGCAGCTGAAAGTAAACAGACTTGGGAAAAATCAAAAGACATCGAAGCGCAGAAAAACGCACGCGCTTATGTTGGGTATGGCAAACAGGACAGGGAAAACACCCTTAGAAAAGAAAAGGAGGCAAAGGAACTCCAAGTCAGGAATGACCTGAATAAAATCGCGCAGGATGGCGGCATCCCCTACAAGGAAGGCGAAGCCGCCCCCGCCGGGCGCGTCCTCCACGTCGCCGCCGATAATTCCAAATGGTACGTTACCCCCGAGTCCGAAAAGAAGTTCGCGGAAACTAAACGCATTGCGGAAATGCAGGGGGATGTGGCGGTTAAAAAAGCAGGTGAAATTGAAGAAAAAAAATACGCTTTGAAAACTGAAAAGGAAGATCAGGAACTGGATAAACAGGGATATCCTAAGGAAAAAAGGGCCGCTGTCAACCAGATAAGAGAGCGTATTAAATACGATGTAGCGAGAAAAGAAAGCTTGGAAAAATCAATAGACAAATACGATGAAAGAATGAGAACTGTAGGTCAACTTTATATCATGGAAAAACAGAGAAATCGAAAGGCTGTCGAACCTGAAGATGTAAAACTCTATAGGGAAAAAATAGCGAGCTTGGAAAAAGAAATAAATACAGTTGATTCCCGTATATCAAAATATAACGAGTCTTTGGACAATATCGTTACTCCTGGGCTTATTGAGGCAAGGAGATATACTTTGTCAAAGCTTCAAAATGACAAACTCAATGGTGTTGAAAATGAGGATTATGAAATCCTCCATGATTATCTGAACGATACTGACCCTGAAATAAGAAAAAAAGGTATTGAGGCTTTTAAAAAACTTATGGTGAAAACGAATAATGAGAGAAAAGGTTTAACCTTAAAATGAAAAACAAAATTGACAGCGCCATTGAACAAACTATGAATGATAACCCTATGAGTTTTCAGAATAGATTGGAAAAAGCGGAAACTCCCGATGATATTTTTAATCTTCTCCGTGAACATCATCCCGAACATTCCTCTGTTTCTTCTGAAAACACATCTGTCTCTGCTGAAATGTCTATAGACGCTCAAACGGAAAATGAAGTTTTTGCCGAATTGAAAAAATCTTACGATCCTAGCCGCTATGAGCGCAATCTCCCTGAGAAGGAAACAATTCAGAACGGCGGCAATTTCCGCGGCGCCGGCGCGAGCGGTTCATGGAATGAGGATATCCCCGATACCTCAAAGCCTTTTAATATTGTCTTTGACAAGGAAGAACCCAAATATACCACAAGCATTCTTAATAACCTTTATGAAGATACAAAAGCCGCCGCCGGGGATATGAAGGAGCTCGTTAATCGCGGAGGTGAGTCATTTCTGGGCGCTCTTTCTGGATTTGCTGAATCTATAAGCGGAAGTGAAAACCTTAAGGATTGGAATGATTCTCTCCGCTCTTATAAGGCTATGGAGGAAAAAGGCGATGAAAGAACTTCGGAACACATGGTTGCCAGTGCGCTATATGGATTTTCGCGCATGGCCCCGCAACTGCTTACAACACTGGGCGCAGGCGTATTGACTGGCGGCGCCGCCGCTCCGATTATCATAAGTTCCATGCAGGGCGCGGGAGATCTCTACAAAGATATGGATGATGAAGGCATTGACGAAAATATTTCCCTTCCCGTCTCTCTTATCGGAGGAACAATTTATGGAGCGATTGAAAATATACAGATAGGTCAGGCCGTTCCCGGATATAAAAACCTCACTGCCGGCGTTAAAAAGGTCATCACAGGAACCCTTACCGATACCGTTAAAAAAATAGCCACTAAAGAGGGCTTGAAAAAAGCCGGAAAATTTGCTCTTACTGTTGGAAAAGAAGTCTCTGAGGAAGTTGTTCAGGAAATGTCCAATGTCGCTTTTGACAATATCGGCAGAGGAATAAACGATTTGCTGAAAGGTTCAAAACTGCTTGAAGACGCGCCCGGTCTCTCTGAACAAATCAATCGGTACGTCAATACCGCAAAAGAAAGCGTCGGCCCTCTGCTTGTCGCTTCCCTTCTGGGACATGGCGGAACGGCGATAGCTGAACACGCCGCCGGTAAAATGAATCGCAAACTCGACGATATTCCGAAAGTCTCCGCCGATACTATTGAAAACGTCCAGCAGCCCCAGCCCATAGTCCCCCCCGTATCTGACCAGCTTGCCCGGCGTAGCTCTCCGAGCAAAGACGGGTCAGAGATGTCCGCCCAGTCAGACCTTGAACAAACGCAAACTGAGGCGGAACTCCTTAAAGTAAAACCTGAAAATGTTCCCTCTGACGCGATTGTCTCTAAATCCCCGGACGGAGGGATTTATTTTGTCTGGCCGGAATTGAATAATGACGGAAGAACTAAAACCTGGGTGGCGCAACGTCCTGATATGGACGCCCCTGTAGCCATGTTACCAGATCGTATAGCCGCGCTCGGACTTAAACCCGCCGATATTCACGGCATCAATGAAGACACACTTAGGGCCGCGGATTATATCGGGCTTGCTCCTGATGAAATGATTCAGGTCATGGAATACATGCAGACTGACTCTCCTGTTCCCTTCGTCAATTTTGCTGAAGAACTCGGACAAAAAAAATACAATGAATTTCTCGCTTCCCCTGAGAATGTGAAAAAAGCCGCCCTCGACAAATACATGCGGGATAACTTCGAGGAACAACCCGGCACTGCCGCGGAAACCACGCCCCCATCGGAGCATATCGGTGACGTTACCGATATGGCACTTAATAATAACGAGACTCCGTCTCCCGTGGAGGGGGCGCGAAGCGACATTGATAATGAGACTTCGTCCCCTCCGTTGCCGCCGCCGCAAGCGGAGCTGAGCGGGTCGCGGAGCGACTTTAATAATGAGGCTTCGCCTCGCTTCGTCCCTGGTCAAAAACTCGTCTGGAACCCCCGTAAAAATTCCCGGTGGGTTGTTTCTGTTATCGGCGATCCGCTCCCTGACGGCACTGTCGAAATCAAAGTTGAAAAATCCCCTCAGAAAAAAAACATCGGCGAAACCCATATCATCGCGCCGGAAAAACTCTATCAGCTCTCTGAACCCCAGGGCGTACAAACGCGGAAAGAATATCAGAAGCAGCTTTCAGGTTTTTCGAAAGAAACCCGGGGGCAGATTAAAAAAGACGCCTCTGAATTTGACTCCCTGGTGAAAGCCTCGGACGTTTTCTTTGATATCTTTGACAGCGCGGATAAATCGAAAACCGGACAGGATAAACAGGATGACGCTGTCACGGAATTCAACGCCCTGAAACAGTCCAGAATAAAAGCCGCCGAATATCTCGGCATTAAGGACGGCGATATCAACAGCCCTATGGACAGGGCAAAACATCTTGACGCTCTGAAAGAATGGCTGAACGGTCCCGGCAAAAAACTTGAGACCGCTAAAAAAAGCGAACTCTCAAAAAAACTTGTGGAAAAAGCGAAAACTGAAAAGATTTTCGCCGCCGATCTGCAGGATGGCGATCAGGTGTTTCATAAAGGCGAATGGATGATAAGCTCCGTTGATGACTCCACAGGCGATATACTGTTGCTTGACGGAACAAAAATCACTCTCGACCCGGCTGATGAAATAAACGTCGCCGGCGGTGAAATAATTTCTCCTGATGGCGAAGTCAGAAAACCCGAGGATGATACAGCCGTGGAGGATTTTGACCCATCTGTCCCATCCGACCTATCAGTCTCATCCGTCCCGTCCCTCTTTAAGGAACCCGTTGACAATTCTTTTTTTGAAAACCCTGATAGGGACAGGGAACTTAAAAATTTGCCGGATGAGACTTTGAGGCAACTCAATAAACCTCAAAAACCGCTTGTCTTAAAAAAGAATATTGTTGAAAAAAATAATGAACATCATCCTGAACTTGCCCTTGAAGATAACCAGCTCATTCTTAATGAAGCATTATATCAGACAACAGAATTATTTCAGGGTAAGCCAAAAGAGAAACCTGATTATTGGGTATTCGTAAAGAAAAACGGTAAGAGTAAACTGGCTGTTGTGGAATTGAGTGAAAGCAAAGATAATTATGAAATTGTTGGTTGGAGATATTCAGACTTGAAAGGTCTTGATAATATAAAAAACAGAGCTGGGACAGAGGGCGGCCAATTCCTCATAACGAAGGGTGATGAAACCCAACGGGCAGCTGACCTTTCTGCTCTTCGTCCAAGCTCTGATAAGTTTAAAAGCATACCACCGGAAAACCCCGCTTCCGATGGCAACCTGACAGGGCGAGCTAACGGGGATAACATCCCTGGCATTGATAATATTATACCCCAACCCACCGAAAAAGTCAAGGGCACAAGTTTAAATGCCTCAATCGACCAGGGCTATCAAAACTTGCCAGACTTGCCACGGCGTAGCCCTACGGACGAAGCCGGGCCACCAGCATTAGAGCTTCCCGAACTTGTCCGCCTTGCGACTGAACTTCTCGGGGAAGCCCCGCAAATACGTAAAAACATGGGAAACAAACTTGGTTTCTTCAAGGGCAAAGGTGAGGAGGGCTTTATAGCTCTCAGTTATGATATTTTCGCCGGGCCGCGCGTGGATTCCGTGAAGGTGAAAAAAGACGATCGCTCAGACGCCCGTAAAAAACTCATAGCGGAGAACGCGAAAAAATTCAGCGTTCCGGAAACTGAAATCATCGTCAATGAATTTTACGACAGAAAAACGCGCCGCTTCGTTCTCACCGCCCATAAAAGAGATCATGCCTATCCCGGGCGCACTATAGCCCATGAAATAGGCCACAGCGGCGACTGGCTCCCTGATAAAACATTGAAACGCGGTAACATTTTTGGCCATATCGCCGCCCTGAATGGTTATTTTGCTCACATGCTTTCTTTTCATCCGGACACTCCAAATATTTCCGACTGGGATAAAAAACAGATGCGTATTCAGGCCGCGCTTGCATTTGAACTCCCCGGGGATGCATACGGAGATGAACAGGCTTTTCGGATGCGCCGGAATTTCATTAAGGAGCGCACGGAAGCACTGATAGAAGAACGCAATATCAAAACGCGCACAGAAATAATGGATGAACTCAAAGCCCTCTCTGAATGGTGGACCCCGTTCCCTGCCAATCCCTCCCCGGGTTACGTTAAGTATCGCAACCGCCCCTCTGAACTCTATGCCGACGCCGTCAGCGTCCTTTTAAATGCTCCCAAGGAATTGCAGAAACGCGCCCCGGGCTTCTATACCCTTTTTCAGAATTACGCCATAAAACGCCCTGAAGTTAAAAAATCCCTCGACGGAATATATAACGATATTAATTCAGGAAAAATTAAGGAAACAAGGGTAAAGGCCCTTCTTGACGGCTTTGACGAAGGCGAAAAACGCTGGATTGAAAGCGTAAAAAAAGAAGATCCCAAGTTAAAAGACGCGCTTAATGATATGAAAACATTGTTTTATGATCGTTTTTCCATGCTGGAAAAGTATGTCGAGGCGGCAAGGCAAAAGGGATTGCCTGAAGATGTCGATCCGTATTATGCGGCTGAGGAATACAGTTATGCCGCCGGAAAACACGAAGTTTATATGGGCAGGGTCAATGAGGGCATTCTTGAACCCTTGAAAAAAAACGGGGTCGAGTGGAAGACTTTCGGAGAATACCTGTTTCATAGGCGTGTTGTAAATGAACGAACTGATAAGGCAAATCCCGAGGGATTTACGTCTGAAACCTCAGGGGAACGCCTTGATGAAATGCGTACAAACATGGGCGGTAAATTCGCCGTCATGGAGAAAGCCGCCTCGGAATTCTGGAAAATACGCAAAGAGGAAGTCATTAAACTGATGAAGGAAAACAATATGTTTTCCGAGGAACTTATGAAAAAAATTGACTCCAATGAGCATTACGCCGCATTTGATGTCAATAAATACATTGAGAAGGAACACGGACAGGGTTCCGGCGCAAAAATTTACCAGCAGATAGGGACTTTGGAGCATATAAGAAATCCGGCAACGGCTACAATGGCAAAGGATCTTCAACTCATACGTTCCGTTATGTGGAACAGAACTAAAAAGCTTACCGCCGATATGCTCCAGAAATTTGACCCTTCGCTTATAGAAAAGGCCGATGACCGCTTTGTAAATGATCACAAAGAATATCTCCCTGTAAAAACCAATGAAAAGGGCACAATGTTTTTTATGGAAGATGGAAAAATAAAGGCTTTTTATATAAACCGGAAACTTGCTGATGTTTTCGAGAGAGAAAACTATCAGGTTATGAACTTCTACCTGAAGGGCCTTGTCTCCTCGGGAGACTTTTTTAGAACTGTTTTTACTCAGATAAAGCCGGGATTTACGGTCGCTAACTTCATCCGCGATACATGGCGCACAGGTAAACATCTCAGAACAGAGGATAAAACCCTGTATGGAGCGTTTATTCATCCGTCTATCCGGCTCCCTGTTGAAATTTTCAGGGCAATGCCCCACGCTTGGAAATCCACTGAGAACAAGCTTACTCCGCTGATTTCCGAAATGCTTCAAAAGAGTATGCTTATTTCCGTTGCCGATCTCCGCAATCTTAATAACCTTGAAACTCAGATCGAACGCATGACCGCCATGTGGAATGTTACCGCTCGTGAACGCTTTAATAATATGCCGGCTTATAAAAAAATGGCTTCAATGTTTGTGTGGTATTCCATAAGGGCCGGTAAGACTGTCGAGCGTATCCCTAAAATCGCGGCGTACACGTATCTCAAACAGTACCGCCCGGACTTGTCCGAAAAACAGATAGCCCACCAGATACGCACTATATTCGGCTCCCCTGATTTTTTAAAAAGAGGAACGCAGTCGCACTGGACAAACGCGATAGCGATCTTCTCAAACGCCATTGTACAGGGATATGCTTCCGACTGGAAAGCAATGAAAAATGATGAGACCGTCATGATGAAAACCGTTATCGGCGCAATCCCCTACAGATCGCTTTTGTGGACTTGGAAATACGGCTGGATCGCCGCTATCGCCGCTTACCTTTTCGGGGATGATGACGATCGGACGGAGTTTTTCAGAAAAATCCAGTCCGTCCTTGAGAAAATTCCTGAATACGATCTCATGAATTACGCTGTTATACCAGTAGGTGAAACGGAACACGGACAGGCGCTTTATATCCGGATACCCCAGGATGAAACTACAAAACTTATTTCTGGCATCACATGGAACGCGATGAACATTTATAAGGGAACTTTCAGCCCCGGCGATGTCCCCAAAATTTTTAATTACGCCGCCGATCAGCTTCCCGGTTTCAATCCCGTTTTTACATTGGTGTCCGGCTCTGCAGCTTACCTCGGATTAAAAGAGGAACTCGCTCCGAACAGCCTCAAGCGCCAGATGGGGCAAACCCTCTGGAACGCACGTGGACAGGATGGAGTGCGTCTGCAGGGAGCTTCTGAATTCGGTAAATGGGCATGGAATACCTCCGGAGGCTCTTACTTTTGGAAATTTCCCGCCGAAGCGCAGAAAGAAGCTCCAAAAGAAGACGGCTTCGCCGGAATGGTGCAGACTGCTTCAACATGGCCTATCGTTAATGATATTGTCGGCCGCTTTCTGAAAGTCTCCGACGCCGGTATTGCCGGGGAAATCAAAAAGGAGATCCTTGATCCTATGAGAAATGAACAAGCCGCAATATCGGTTATGAAAAAGAATATCGTTGAAAAACGCCTCAAAGACGGCGATCTGTCAAACCTGACCGATGAGGAACGCGCGATATATGTCCGGAACCGCAAGCAGATTATGAATATGGTTCGCGACGCGATGAAGCTCAGGGGTTCCGACGCCGAAACCCGCGCGGTGCTGAAAGCCAATTCCAAAAAGGAAAAACAGGCCGTTCAAAACTACCTGATTAAATAATGTGGAGGGGCTTTGTCCCCCTCATTTTTTCTTGAATTCAAAGATTACCTTAATCCTGATTTTTTTAATGATTCGTAAAATAAATTAATGGCTTCCCTAAGTCTATGGGCTTGTTCTTTTTGTCTTTCTTCGAGAAAAAGAGGATATTTATTATCTGCTTCAATTCTTTTATCTGTAAAGTATTCTTTTGTGTCTTTGCTGTTTTCGGGCCGTGCTTCTTTAAATTTTAATTTAATAACTTCATCAGTCCTTGAGGATATAAGTGCCCAATGTTTTTTGTAAACATTACTGTAAATACGATCTTGCTTCCCCCATTTTTCCTCAAATACATCGATATAAAACAGAATAGTTTTTCTGTCTTTTGTCTTTCCAGTTAATTTAAGCGTTTCTAATTCGTCTTTAAGTAACTCATCTATGAGATTTTTAAAATCTGTTTGAAAGTTAATGAGACCTCTAAACTTTTCAGTTGATAATTTTTTAATATTTTCATAATTTTTCAGTATATCAGTTCTAACCCCGAACCGCCTTGTATCAGCATATCTTGTATTTTTGTTAAGTATGTTTTCATCCGCTTTAGTGAGGAAGGTAGCTACGGCAATAACTTTATTCGTGCCTTTCAACAGTATTGGTCCTCCGCTTGCGCCGGGAACGAAAGGCGCATCTATTTCTATTGTGCGAGGTCCCACGCCGATAATTTTACCGTTATCCATAGAGAGCACATCTTTTCCCTGATTGTTCCCTACAACGGTTATTTCGTCACCGATTTTGAATTCGTGTTTGTCCATATCAAGCAAATCATATTTAGCCTTCTGGTCTTTCAGTAGAAGCACGGCTATATCGTCGCCCTCTTCTGGAAAATATATTTCATCGGTACATTCAAGCTGATTATTATTGACGTCGAGAAACACCGGATTTTCAATCCCGGCCATAACGTGCATATTGGTAGCAATGGCCATCCAGCCGTTCCAGAAACAAATAAACCCTGTTCCTCGTCCGCCATCCCCCTGAATAACAACAACACTCCTTAAAACATCTTGGGAATATGCAGAAATAATGAATACAGTAAGAACAAGCAGCATCAATATTTTTTTCATAAATTTTTACCCCGCTCCTTTACTTAATATATTTGCGTATATATTAAAGAACAAGCCCCAAAATATAAAGATTTTTTACTGTCCCCCTCAGCCTCAAAATTTGTCCCCCAAACTGTCCCCCTCAGCCTCAAAATTTGTCCCCCAAACTGTCCCCCATCCGACAAGTTTACCACATTTCAGCAATTTATAAATGAGGCTAAAATCAACTACAAAAAGGAAGACAACAATTTGCTAAACCGTCGTACGGGTTACACTGTACCGGGGGTTCGAATCCCCCCCTCTCCGCCAATTTCCTTTAAGCTACTGATAATAAATGACTTATAATCTGACTTGGTGGAAGATTTTTATACCCGCTGCGAGGAGATTGTATCGGATACTTCCGGAATAGGATGGGGATTTCATGATACGCTCGGAGATTTATTCGGAAGCTATTTGGGGGACGCCTAGTACATCATAATCCTTAAAGTTTCGCTTCTGATTCCAGAGATACTT
>MHBF01000203.1 GCA_001803225.1 Lentisphaerae bacterium GWF2_44_16
CAACGGCGATTGGCTTACCTGTGAAATAACTAAGAAAGTCGCCAAGACGCTTGGAAAATTCGGCCTGCATATTACGTAAATCCAGCGGAGTTAGGGGTTAACTGTAAAAGTTATCACATGCATTAAATATGACGAACTTGAACATTATTTTCGAGGTTGGAATGGACTTGAGTTCATAGCTCTGCTAACTGTAGGAATGGGAAGTTGTATAGGTGTTTTTTATGGAGCACTGCTGTTATATTTTGAAGAAAAAACAGGGCGCGAAATTCATCTGAAATACAGCATTCCGCTGTTCCTGCTGATTGTCTTGACGTCAGAACTGTTTTTTACAGAAATTGAATTCAGGAATCATAAAGCATCTTCATTTCCCTTAATTGAAAGAAAATTCCTGCTGTTCCGGAGGAGGAGTTATAATGTCCCTGACGGGGGCAAAAGATTTTCTGTGGATTGGACAGGGACCAAATTTTTTGAGCGCCTCAAGGTGTTTTTTTGTCCCGTAGCCTTTGTGTTTTTCGAATCCGTATTCTGGATACTTCAACGCCAGTCCGGTCATGAGATCGTCTCTATGGACTTTCGCCAGTATGCTGGCCGCGGCTATGCTGGCGGATTTTGCGTCGCCTTTTACTATCGCTTCGTTGGGAAAAGGAAAATCCGGGACGGGAAGCCCGTCAATAAGCACAAAATCAATCCCTGAGAGCCGGGACACAGCTTTTTTCATTGCCAGATGCGAGGCCCTGAGGATGTTGATTTTATCTATTTCGTCAGGAGAAATTTCGATTATTGAATACTGTATTCCGGGGATGGATATTATTTCTTCACGGAGTGTCCTTCTTTGGGCATCGGTCAATTTTTTTGAATCGTTGACTTTCGGACATAAGGAATTTTTCGGAAAAGCGACAGCCGCCGCCACAACCGGCCCGGCCAATGGGCCACGCCCCACTTCATCAACTCCGGCTATAAAAGAAAACCCCTCGTTCCACTTTTTTCTCTCTGGAGCGAGGAGTTCATCATCTGAGGAAAGAAAATCCATCAGTCTATTTTCAGCTTTTTCTTAAATCTTTGACCCTTGAGGCCTTGCCTATTTTGTCTCTGAGATAATAAAGTTTTGAACGGCGCACTTTTCCCTGACGCTCAAGCTCTATTTTCTCAACTCTCGGTGAATTGAGGGGAAATATTCTTTCAACGCCCTGGCCGTAAGAAACTCTTCTTACAGTTATGTTTTCGGTGATGCCGGAACCTTTGCGGGCTATAACGACACCGGAAAACAGCTGTATGCGTTCTGTTTCGCCTTCAACGATTTTCGTGTGTACTTTTACTGTGTCCCCAATACTGAAAGCGGGAATGTTTTTTTTGCACTGTTCTTTTCTGATTTTATCCATTATTGTACTCATATTCAACCTCCGGATTTCTACTGATTTGAAAGCAAATCAGGTCTTTTATCTTTTGTTCTTTGTTCAGATTCCTTCTTTCTCCACCTTGCTATTTCCTCATGGTTTCCGGACAAAAGTATGTCCGGCACCTTCATTCCTCTATAAACAGCGGGCCTCGTGTACTGAGGGTATTCCAGAAGTCCGTTTGAAAACGATTCATCGACTTCCGATTCAGGACAACCCAGCGCGCCCGGCAAAAGCCTTACGACGGCATCTGTTATCACCATCGCGGGCAGATTACCGCTTGTCAACACATAATCACCTATCGAAATTTCTCTGTCAACCAGCACGCGGACTCTCTCATCTACGCCTTCGTAGTGCCCGCATATTATCAGCAAATGCTCTTTCTTTGACAATTCCCTCGCTGTTTTCTGAGTGAAAACTTCACCCTGAGGGCAAGTCATTATGAGCAGGGTATTCTCTTTTCTTAAAGCTTCAACAGCCTCAAAAAGCGGTTCAGGTTTCATCAGCATTCCGGGGCCGCCCCCGTACGGCTTATCGTCAACCGTTCCACGCTCGTCGTGAGAGAAATCCCTTAAATCAACAGTATTTATATCGACAATACCCTGTTTTCTGGCCCGCGCTACTATACTTTCATCAAAGGGCCCGAAAAAAATTTTCGGAAACAAAGTTATAATGTCGATGCGCAAATCAATCAATAACCTCGACGGAAACACGTTTCTGCAGGCGTCCTGCGGCACCGCTCACAAGCGAACGTATCGCCATAATGGTTTTGCCTTTTTTGCCTACGATTTTCCCGATATCTTCCTTATTGCAGGTTATCTTGATGATATCGTTTCCATTTTCTTTTTCAGCAATTACCCTTACTTCCTCGGGGTGGTCCACAAGGGCCCTTACAACATAATCCACAAAATTCTCAAGGTCCTTTAATGAATCCCCTGTCGTAGCCGGTGCCGATGCTATGCCGGAAGTCTCGGATGAGCTGTTTCCGCTTAAAAATTTCATCAATCCTTTAATCACTTTAAAATCCTCATGTCTAATTAGTTAGTAGTTCAGCCGAATTTAAGATATTACGCTTTGGCTGCTTCTTCTTGTTTAGCCGCTTCTGCTTTGGCTGCTTCCGCTTTGGCTGCTTCTCTGGCCTTTTGGGCTGCTTCTTTTTTAGCGGCCTTTTCCTTTTTAGCGGCTTCTTCCTGCTTTGCGGCTTCTTCTTTAGCTGCTTTTGCCGCTGTTCTTTCCTTTTTGGTGGGCTTCTTCTTCTTTTTTATTTCAGAAAGAAGTTTGCCGCCTTTTGCGCGCTCAATAATGTTCAATATTTTCTCGCTTGGCTGTGCTCCTTTCGATATCCAGTACTCAGCGCGGGCCAGATCGATTTTTTCTGTTTTACGTCTCGGGTCATAATCCCCGATTGTTTCTATGGACTTGCCATCCCTCGCTGAACGTATGTCAGCTACGACAATACGGTAGCTGGCGTTGTTTTTCGCTCCCATTTTTCTCAATCTGATCCTCACGGCCATAACAAATACCTCATTTTTTTCTACGTGTTTACATGCTGTCTTCAATACAATAAAATTTCAGATAACAGCAAAAGAACTTATAACATACAGTATTTTCCAATCTGTGCAAGTGCGTTTTCAAAAAAAGCTGAATTATCTGATTCAAGGAATGCTGAAGTAAATTCCGATTTCCCGCTTTTAATACTTACTTTTTGGTATTTTATTCAATTCAACTCTATATTGTAGTTTGCGATAAACCTCAATTTGAAAGAATATCTAATTTATGAAATACGCTGATAAAGTCCATCTGCCGTTTATGATGTCGTTGCTCCTGGCTCTTTTTTTCATTCACGGCTGCTCACTTTTCAAGGTAAATCTTTTTCCGAACGCTTCGGAGCCGCTGAAGGAATTTGTCCTTCAGGGCAAGGCTGAGGAAAAAATAGTCGTAATTACGATAAAAGGCACAATTTCAGATTATACTCCTCTGAATTTAATGTATTCCAAGCCGAGCGTGCTTCAGGAAACTGTATCTCAACTGAAGCTTGCCGAAAAAGACCCCGATGTAAAAGCCGTAATTCTTAAAATAGATTCTCCCGGAGGATCAGTTACCGCCAGCGATATGCTTTATAATGAAATTCTCGCTTTCAAAGAGAGGACAGGCATTGTTGTTGTTTCCGTAATGATGGATGTGGCGGCGTCCGGCGGATATTACGTAGCGCTTCCCTCCGACTCAATCATAGCCCATCCTACAACACTGACCGGCTCGGTAGGCGTCATTTTCATGAGGCCCAAGTTTGTGGGGCTGATGGACAAACTCGGCCTGAGGGTCGATGTCAGCAAATCAGGAAAAAACAAGGATATGGGTTCGCCGTTCCGTCATACGAGCGCGGAAGAGGAGAAGATGTTCCAGGAAATAATTAATAATCTTGCCGCGCGTTTTACATCGCTCGTTCAGAAACACCGCAAAATTGATTATGCGGTTATGTCTGAAATATCCACGGGAAAGGTGATGCTTGCCGATGAAGCCCTCCAATATAAGATGATTGACAAAATCGGCTATATTAATGATGCTGTCGCCGAGGCAAAAAATATTTCGGGGATTTCTCCAAAGGCCAGGCTTGTAGTTTATCGAAGGACTGAATACGCCAACGATAACCTTTATAACAATGCCACAAACGAATATGAACAAAAAGGCTCTCAGTTGCTGAACCTCGGCATGTTTGAGCCGATGATTTCCATGCCGCCGGGTTTTTATTATATATGGATGCCCGCTGTTTCCGAGTAAAAAAACGGATACACTGAAAAAAATCGAAGATTCTGCTGGAAAGAAGTTGAATTTGAAAATAAGAGAGCTAGAGTTTATGCTCTTTTGCGGTTGTGCCCCGACCCACTGCCGGAGAAGAAATGTTTTTGATACTAAGTAACAAAAGTAAAGAACCATGCGAGTGAAAAAATGAAAACTTATCTTGCTAAAACAGGTGAAATTGAGCGTAAATATATTGTATTTGATGCCGCCGGCATACCCCTCGGCAGACTTGCGGTCAAAATAGCCAATGCCCTTCGCGGCAAAGACCGTCCGACTTATACTCCGCATATCGACACAGGCAATTTCGTGGTTGTGGTCAATGCTGAAAAAGTGCTTCTCACCGGAAATAAGGACAAAACCAAAATTTATCAAAACTATTCCGGCTATCGCAGCGGCTTGAAAGAATATACCGCCGCCGAGATACGTGAAAAAAATCCCGCGCGCCTTATTCAGGATGCCGTATGGGGAATGCTCCCCAAAGGCAGGCTCGGCCGCGCCACCTACAAGAAGCTTAAAGTTTATGCGGGCCCTGAACATCCGCACGCCGCTCAGAAACCTGAAAATGTGACTGTAACATTGTAATTTTCTTATAGGAGTTTTTTGAATATGTCCACTAAAACAGACGCAGTATGGGCTACAGGACGAAGAAAATGCGCGACCGCCAGAGTGCGCATACTTTCCGGTTCGGGAAAAATAAAAGTAAACGGCAAAGCAATTGAGGAATATTTTACTTCAGAAGCAATCTGCGGTTATATTGTTCAGCCGTTGTCCGTAACCGGCACATCCGGTAGATATGATGTAATAGCGAATATATCCGGCGGCGGGCCTGCTGGACAGGCTGGCGCTCTCAGACATGGCATAGCCAGAGCTCTCACCAAGCAGGATGAGTCACTTCGCCCTGTTCTCAAAAACAGCGGCATGCTTACACGGGATTCGAGGGTCAAGGAACGTAAGAAACCCGGTCAGCCCGGCGCTCGCAGACGCTTCCAGTTCTCAAAACGTTAAACCTGTTTTACTTATTTTTTATATATGTCAAAAATATCTGTTGCTGTCGTGGGGGCTTCCGGTTACTCCGGGGAAGAGCTCCTGCGGCTTTTGTTCAGGCACAACTTCTGTGAAGTCAAAGTAGTCACTTCCCGTCAGTACGTTGACAGGCCTCTCGGTGATGTCTTTCCGCGTTTTGCCGGGGCCAAGCTCAGATTTTCCGCGCCGGACGTAAAGCAGATAAGCGCCATGTGCAATGTGGCTTTTCTCGCGCTGCCCCACGGGCTCGCCGCGGAATTTGCCAAACCCCTTATCGAAGCAGGACTGAAAGTTATTGACATAAGTGCTGATTTCAGAATAAAAAATACGGTCAAATATAAAGAATATTACAAGGAAGAACATCCGGCCCCCGATTTGCTTTCAAAAGCCGTTTACGGACTGCCGGAGCGTTACAGGGACCTGATAAAAGACGCGGACCTCATAGCATGTCCCGGCTGTTATCCGACCAGTATCATACTTCCGTCAGCGCCGCTCCTGAAAGCAGGACTGGTATCAAAGGACGGCATAATAGCGTCAAGCATGAGCGGTGTAAGCGGTGCCGGGCGCAAAGTCGAGCTGGCATATACTTTTCCGGAGTGCAATGAAAGCGTCAGGGCCTACAGTCCTGTCGGGCACAGGCATCTCCCGGAAATTGAGCAGGAACTTGCCGCGGCGGCGGGCATTCCTGAAATATGCATGAATTTCATTCCTCACCTGGTGCCAGTAAACAGAGGTATAAACTCAACATTGATTTTCAATCCCGTTTCGGGTTGTACTCTTGAGGATATAGCAAAGGTTTATGAAGAAGCTTACGCCAATGAAACCTTTGTGAGAGTTCTTTCTCCCGGAAAAATGCCGGATACGAAAAATGTCACCATGACCAATATATGCGAAATAGGTTTTACTCTCGACAAGCACACTGGTAAACTCATCGTGGCAAGCGCCATTGACAACCTTACCAAAGGCGCTTCCGGACAAGCCATCCAGTGCATGAATATCCGCTTCGGCCTCAAAGAAACCGAAAGCCTTCTTTAATTTATATTCCAGTCGCCTACTACTTTATTGAACTTCTGCTTAATGTCGCAAAAGTTGGCCTGCTGGAATATGATTTTACAAAAAGTGACTTTACTTTCAAACTCCTACTATATGGTTATCGAATATTATACGGCAGCTGATAGAGATATTTTTCTAGAAAAATCAAAAGACCTCTTGACAAGTAAACGAATGTTTACTATACTGTAAGTAAACAGATGTTTACCTGTGGGGCGATTATGCGGAATACCAGAGAAAAAATCATGTCGGAGGCGCTGAAACTCTTTTCGCGGAAAGGCTATGAGGGTGTTTCTGTTCGTGATATTGCAAAAAAGTTGAACATAACGCCTGGGGCACTGTACAAACATTATCAGGGAAAGCGGGACATTTTTGACAACATCTTGCGCGAAATGGAAGAAAACGATCGGATGAAAGCCATAGAACACCATGTTCCGGAAGACGTGTTCAACAACATGCCCGAAGCCTACCGAAAAACCGCTATTGTCGACTTTAAGCTATTCACGCTCGCCATGTTTCGTTACTGGACGGAGGATGAATTTGCCTCGGTGTTCCGGCAGATGCTGACGCTGGAGCAGTACGGCTCTCCCGAGATGTCAAAGCTTTATCAGAACTATTTCGGAAGCGGCGTTATCCAGTATGTGGAGGACATTTTGCGGGAGAATGGGATTGCTCAACCGGAAACGGCGGCGCTCAGCTTTTATACCCCGTATTATTTTTTATTGAACCAATATGATGTAGCCTCTGATAAAACGAAAATCTTTGCGCTGCTACAAAAATACATGAAAGGAATATCATTATGAACTATCCCAAAAGCAAATCCTACAACACACCCGAACTGCTTTCAAAAATCATGGGCCCACATCCCGTCAAACTTACGGAAGAACTCTTGCTTAATCACCGTATACCTGCGGGAGCGACCGTTCTTGATCTCGGCAGCGGTCAGGGCCTGAGCAGTATTTTTCTCGCAAAGGAATACGGTTTCAAAGTCTATGCCGGCGATTTGTGGAGCGATCCTGAGGAGAACCGGAAGTTCTTTGATTCCATGGGGCTTTCTTCCGAACAGATTGTTCCGGTCAAGGCGGACGCGGAGGATTTACCGTTTGAACCAGCGTTTTTTGATGCCGTGGTCAGCATTGATTCATACAATTACTTTGGTCGCAATGAAGCGTATCTTGATACAAAACTGCTCCCTTGCGTCAAGCCGGGCGGATGGCTCTATATTTCGATCCCCGGCATGAAAAAAGATTGCCACAACAATCTGCCGCAGGAACTGCTGCTCTCGTGGACACCGGAGCAACTGGACTATATACATGATCTTACATGGTGGCGATCCATGTTTGAGAAATCCAATGACGCGGAACTCGTCTCCATCACGGAAATGGAAAGTAACAACGAAGTATGGCAGGACTGGCTCGCATGCGATAATGAATACGCTGTCAATGACCGGAAATCCATGAATGCAGGCGCGGGAAAGTATTTCAATTTTATCTCCGTGGTGTTGAGAAAAAAAGCATGAATCCCGACTTTCCCTTGTTGGAAATCTGCAAGCCCTAAGTTCTGGAATATTCAAAAAGGGGACCGCCCCTTTTATTCCAGTTTTTCGGTCTGAGAAACTTTACTTACTGCAAGGATTTTTATAATCAACATGCAGAGTGATGAAAAGAGAATATTTCCCTTTCCATCATTCTGCATTCAGTTCCGCGTTATTTCTTCTTTTGCCCATTCTCGAAATATTTAATGAGATCTTTCGGGATATCCGGTATTTTCTGGAGATTACAGCCGGTTCTCATTGATTTATGACCGAGAACACCGACAGCGACGGCATTTCTCGCTGCTATCGGAGACGTATTGGTTTTGATGCCGTAGCGCACGAAATCGAGAAAGGTCGTTACTATTGCCGGGTCGGAACCGCCGTGGCTGCCCTCAAGCGGTTTCAGTTTGTAAATGATGTCAGGGGTTTCCCTCGGGCCGCGCTTTGTCCATACATGCACTTCACAATGGCCATAATCGCCGACGTTTTCCACACGTCCCCTTGTGCCTATAAACGTATAGTTACGTTCAGCGTCCGGCGTATAATGGCACTGTGTGTATGAGGCCTGAGTACCGTTATCGAGCTGCATCATTATCATATTGTGGTCTTCCACGTCGATTATCGGAGAGAGGCCTTTCTGTTCAAGCGGCGGATACTGGGCGGCATCCCATTTTGCGCAACCGGGTTCATCCGATGAACGGCGTTCGCATTTATCATAGACTGAAAGCATGCCCATGCCTACGACGGACTTGGTATATCCGCCCATGAGCCAGTGCATGACATCGATATCGTGAGCGCCTTTCTGGAGCAGGAGGCCTGTTGTGTTTTTCTGTTCTGAATGCCAGTCTCTGAAATAAGCGTCGCCGCCATAATTCACAAAGTGACGGCACCAGCCGGCTTTTACCTCCCCGATGAGACCGGAATCAATGATTTCCTTCATCTTCAGGACCACAGGGAAATGTCTCATATTGTGTCCGAGATAAAGTTTTGAGCCTGTCTTGTGAGCGGTCTTGAGAAGTTTATCGCAGCCTTCGATGGTAATTGCCATCGGTTTTTCGAGATAAACGGCCTTGCCTGCCTGAAGCGCGGCCATGGCGTGTTCCTCATGAAGAAAATCGGGAGAAGTTACGAAAACAGCGTCGATTTCTTTTATTTTGAGGAGTTTTTTATAATCCCTGGTAAGGAACACATCATCTCCGGCAAACTCTCTGAATTTTTTCAAAGCGTTTTCGCTGACGTCAGCCCCGGCAACGAGTTTACAGCCTTGTTCAGGCAGATGTGCCGATTTTGCCAGATTTCCTCTTCCGCCTACTCCGATAACGCCGATTTTTAATTCTTTCATTTCTTTCTGCAATCCTTAATATAATTTTTGTCGCAATGTCATAAATTTTAACGTTAATGTAATATTTTGTTAATGTCGCAAAAGTTGTTCTGAAATAATGATTTTAATAAAAGTGCATCCGAGACTAAA
>MHBF01000204.1 GCA_001803225.1 Lentisphaerae bacterium GWF2_44_16
CATCTTCCATTTTGTATTCGCCCGTATAGCTCGCAAGAATTTTCCGGTCCAGTTCTATAGCCTTGTGAAATACCGGAAGCACCGTCTTGCCTTCGAAAAGTATTTCCGCAAGATTTCCCATTATCATGGAAACTGACGCGTCTTCGAAATTGGAGAGTACCGTAATACACACGTCCCTGTCTATAAAACGGGCAATGAAAGAATTACCACCGCAAATGCCCCCCTCATACATGTAAACTCTGCCATATTTTGACTGTTTGTAAACCCAGCCGTAACAGAAAAACGCATCAGGCCCCGGCCCCGCTATGCCGCTTGTAAAAATTTCCTCCATTGATTTTTTTCCGGCCAGTTTTTCCGTATATAAAATTCTGTCCCACAAATAAAGATCGCCAACCGTAGAATACATATCGCCCGAACCGAAAGGCACTGTCATATCTATGAAAAGGGCCTTTTCCACTTTATTGAAATAATTAAGCCGGTAAGGATACGCCAAATTCTCTATTATACTGTAATTGTCTTCCACCCCGGTATTGTTCATTCCTGCGGGAGCGAGTATATGTTTCCTTAAGTATTCAGGATATTTTTCTCCTGAAACTTTTTCAAGGATATAGGCAAGTATTATGTAGTTTGAATTGGCATAGAGATAACGTGTGCCCGGCTCGAAAAGAAGTCCAACATCCTTTATGATGGCAATGTTTTCTTCGGGACTGAGAAATTTTCTGCCGATAGTCATATCAAAATCAGGAAAATTACAGAAATCAGGAAGTCCGGAATTCATGCGGAGCAGATCTTTTATAGTCATTTTGTCGCCGTACTTCATCTGCGGAACATACTTGCTCACCTTGTCATCCACGCTAAGCTTGCCCTGTTCCTGCAACTGCACAATACCCATAGCGGTAAAAGCCTTGGTCATTGAGGCAATTCTGAATTTGCATTCCGTATTATTAGGAACACCGAACTGCCAGTCAGCTTTGCCATAGGCTTTCTTCAAGACCAATTCGCCCTTACGCGCTACAAGAACGGCCCCTGAAAATCTGACATTATCAGCCCATACTTTCATATATTCATCCATTTTTTCCCCGGCTTCTCCATTGACAATAACTTCATCCGAAGCACCAAGAAGAAAAAAGAACTGGAAGAAAAAAACAGCAAACAACATGACGGCAAACTTGATTTTCATGGGAAATCCTTTCTGAAATAAAAAAGTCCGGAAGCTAATAATACCCTGCTCCCGGACTTTTACAAACAATCAGGCTCAATCGTGCATTACGGCACAGTTGTCACCCATACGTCAGGTTCCTGTAACATTGATTTTCTGTACAGATAAACTATACGATTCCCTTTCGGTGAAAAGGCAGGCTCGGAACCCTGTATGAATTTGGATTTTTTCCCTGAAGCAACGTCATATGTCATAAGATTGCTTTTGATGTTGTAAACGATTTTCGAACCATCAGGCGAAAGCGTCCATGAATTAGCGTCATTTATGATTTTCACCTTCCTGGACACCAAATCATAAACGGCAAGCTGATTGTTCGATACATGCGCGAAAAGACCATCTGAATTAAGGGTCATAAAAATCTTTTTGCCATCGGGGGAAGCAAGAGGACTTTCAATAGAGGGGGCAACGGAATAGCCCATAGCGTTATGGTTGAGGACGCATTCATTTTTAGAGCCGTCAGCTGACGCCTCCCAAAGGTCTCCATCCTTCGAATAATATATTGATCTTCCATCAGTACTCCACGAAAGTTTTTCCATAGAGCCTTCGGCCTGCTGTTTGCTAAGGTTTAAAATCTTTCCGGTGGCAGTATCACAGACCATAAGGTCTTTTCCTGATAGATATGCCAGGAGTTTTCCATCAGGCGAAAACACCGGGTTCTGTCCTCTTCCAACAACAAAAACATTATCATCCTTCAGTGAAATCACGGAAACCTTATTATCTTTCGCAGTATAAGCTATCTTATCGGACTGCGGCGACCAGCTGTAATATGAGTTTTTAGCGGTGACGGAGGGCAATATTTTTTCTGTTTTGTTATTCAAATTGATGAGGACTATTTTTTCACCGCCCTTGCGTTTGGAAATATACGAGACAGTATTTCCATCAGGCGACCATACGGGATTCGAGTCTATGAAATCATCATCCGTAAGGCGCAATGCACCCGATGAATTTGTTGTGAACGCTTCTGATTTTCCTGAAACGATTTGCTTTTCGGCGTACTTCTTTTCCGCTACGGGAACAGAGTCTCTGCCCTCACACGCATCCTTCAGCACGGCTATCGCGTCGGCAATTTTTCTCCTGTAAATATTATATTCATCTTCCTTCCATTTGAAAACCTGTTCCTTGTTTACATCAAACTGATTTGTTTTCATATCAGTCGCTTTCAGCCGCTGATAGTAATAAAGGTAATCCGGCATTATCCTTTCCTTCAAATCATCGATAATAGCCTGTCCGTAAGCGGAGGCTTTCCTGGAGAAAGGCGTTTTAAGGGCATTTGCTTTTTCAATCCATTTTTCAAGAGTGGCGAGATAAAAGAAATCCAGCCTGCCTTGAGTGGCCTCCTCCATTCCGAGAGTAGATATCGGGCCATTCGGGCCGATGAAAGGCGGAGCATCGTTCCAACAGTCGAAAGAGGAACCATCAAGAGGATTGAAAGGGGCCCGCGCGGTATAGTTGTACCACTCCTTGATAGCGCCCCTGTTTCCAAGCCGCCAGTCCACGAGTCCGCAACGAAAGCGCTGTCTGCCCCATCCGTAAAACCAAAGTTTTTTCTTTGCCTTGTGTATTTTTTCGACGACGCTTTCAGTCATGCTTACGGCATTAGGTCCGACAATATCGGCTTCTGTCGTCACCATCACATCCGCTTCCTGAATCATGTTAGGCAAAGTTATAAGCACTGCCTCCGGGACTTCTTTCTTTATCTGCGCTATCATTTCTTTTCCCAGAAGATATCCGGGCATCCCCGTGTGAATTTCAGCAAAAGTATAAAACGCTATATCAGGCCAGCCTTTTTCCTTTTTCCGGGCAAGCACTTCCTTGATTTTCTTTATGAAAGGCGAAAGATCTTTATCTTTGCTTTTTCCTTTGCAATAATTCTCCAGCAGACCAAGCATCTTATAATCTCCGAAAACACCATATCCCCTGAAACTGTATTTTTTGTATAACGCCATGAATTTATCAAGGTCTTCATCCGAGGCATTATAATCAAAAAGTATTGTCGGCGCAATCAGCTGCTGTTTCATGAAAGCCAAATCTTTCTCTATCCTCTGCCAGCGCTCCTCATTATTGAAAAGCAGTTCACCATAAATTTTATATGTATTATCCGCATAATAAAGCCATACTCTCTCGTCATCATCGGCATAGGTTTCAAGCTTGAACGGATATATTTTGACTTCGAGATTAAGCGCCATCGGCTTCCCTGCTTCAGGAGAAATTGTTATTGTTCCTTTGTATGTACCGGGCGCGGCATTCTCCGGGGCTGTCACTGAAAGTATATACTGCCTGTTCATGCCGTTCATATAATCAAGTGGTTTATAGTCCATCATGAGCAGGGGCACTCCTCTGTATTCGGGTGTACGGCGCATGTAATCAAGCGGCTGAAGCATGTAACGAATCCATTGAAGTTTCACGGCATCTTTCTTCAATGTGTTTCCATTGGCATCCTTTAATTCTCCCGCTTCGACCCTGACATTCTTCATGTCTTTCAAAGGATGAATGGCAAAAGAAAGTATTTCTCTCTGTCCCTGTGCCATAAACATGTTCAGATTTTTACTGATTTCGCTTTTTAACGGAACAGACCCCGGCAGTATCGGCTTCATAAAATCACGCACAAACGGGACATATCCGGAAGTCTTGAATTCATCAGCTATTTCAGGCATCAGTTTTTTATCTTTGAAAACGCTTAGTTTTGTCTGTTTGATAAACTGCCTGCGTCTTTCAGTTTCTATTTTAGCTATCTCCTTTTCACCATCCTCAAATTTTGCCAGAGAACAGATGATTATAGCGTTGATCGGAAGGACCGCATTGCTTTTGGCCCCGTCGTTTTTCTCCGAGAGCGGCATAAAAAACTGAATATCAAGATGTCCGTTTTCAGCCTTTCCGGTCAAGCTGTAAAGAAACGCACTCTGCTTCTTTACATATTTTTCCCATATCGTCTCCACTGTCCATTTTGGGGTGTATTCATAAGAATCGTCAAACTCTTCAAAAAAACGTTTTCTGAAAGTTTTCAGAGTGTCAGTGTTCTTAATCTTTTCTTTAGCTCCGGCACTTATCACAAAAGGAATTATGTCGTAAAATCTGTTGAAACAGAACATTCCCGAATAAACCCAGATTTTATATTCCCCGTCCGGCAAATCAGTTCTGAACGTCAGAGGGTCTTTTCCGCCGCGCCAGAAAACGCAATATCCGGCAACGCTGTCCGGGACAGGAGGACTGTTCGGCTTATAAAGCCTGGCGACAAGACTCTCGCCAACTTCCCCGCGCGTACCTTTATGAAGCCAGCCATAACCTGTTTTATCATTGTATAATGTATTCTGAGTTATATGTATAGCATCCTGAAAAAAAGGTGCTTTCTCATGGGCCATCTGAAAAAAATATACTTTATCCTTATCCTCTCTTTTCAGAGCATCCTCTGCTAGACTTTCAGGAACAGAGAGCAGCAAAACTAAGGAAGTCAAAACAGCGGAATGGGGAAATTTTATAAATTTCATTACAGAACCCTTTCATTATTTAATTGCGATTTTCATTGACCTGAGTAAAAAACATCTGTATATAAAGTAGGTACATTTGTTCTCTTCAGAGCCGCCGCATGGCTGTCAAAAAAAAGAACATTTATCGTAGCGCTGTGCGGAAAAGCAATTGTATCATTCTGTATATGAAGAGCGCCTGAATTGCTGTCAGCAAGCATCGCGCATTGAGAATAACTTGTAATTAACGCCAAAGGGATAGGTTTGAAATAATCGCCACTGTGATTGGCATATCGCGTATTTAGAGAATATGTCCCATATCTTTTAGAAAAATAAATCGCATTTTCCATAGTAGATCCCGCATCAACATAATATTGCAGGACATACTTATTTTCCGAACATTGGCAAATCGCGGCAGTCTGTTTGGCTGTTCCGGTCGTGGGGCCCGCACTCTTTATATAGCCGAAAGTCATCAATTCCCGCGTATAATCAAAAATCGGAACTCCACCGCTCACCAGCTTCAGAGGCGGCATATACGATGGGAAATCTATCGAATACTCATTCAAAGCCGCGCCTAACTGTTTCTGATTGTTTGTGCACCTTATCCTTTTTGCCGTATCCTTAGCTTTGTTCAGGGAAGGCAGAAGCAACGCTGCCAGAATAGCGATAATCGCCACGACAACGAGGAGCTCGATCAAAGTAAAAAATATTTTTCTCATCAGCACATCTCCCATCCAAGTTATATATACCATTACAATCCATACTGACATTTTCAGCAAAATCTATTTCGAAACGGATAATTTTGAAACCATATTGTGGTAATATATGTGTTTCAGGTTATTATCTGTCATTTCATTTATTTTTTCAGGGTACCAGTCTTCCGAAGCTTCTTTTATCATATCAGTCAGGATACTTGAGTATTTCTTATCTTTCGCCAGATTGTGCTGCTCCGACGGGTCTGTTGAAAGGTCAAAAAGGACAGGATCTGATTTATAATACATGAGCAGTTTTAAGTTATCCCTTTTCAACATCCTCCCCGGTTGACCTCTGGTGATACCAATAGTTTCGGCAATTACCCTGTTATTCCATCCCTCTGTTTTCCCCTCAAGAAGCGGAAGAATACTTGAACCATCCAATTCGATGTCTTCCTTTACTCCGGCAAGCTCCATGAAGCTTGGGAAAAAGTCCAGCAGGGAAACATTGCGGTCTATCCTTTTTCCGCATCCGAATTTTTCAGGGCAGGATACAACAAGCGGTATCCTGACAGAGTCTTCATAAAATGTCATTTTATGCCACAGTCCATGCAGTCCAAGCATTTCACCGTGGTCTGACGTATATATTATTATGGTATTATCAAGGAGATTATTTTCCCTGATGCTGGAATAGAGCTCACCAACAAGTTCATCTATATGGCTTACCATCGCATAATATGCCCTTATGGCGGTAATTAATTTTTCCTTCTCGATTTTTCTGTCCAGCTTCAGGGCTTTCAGAAACGGTATATAAAGAGGATCGCAGGATAGCTCATCTATCTCCACCGGCATATCCTTATATTTTTCAAAATATTTTTCAAGCGCCACGAATGGAGCGTGTGGTTGATAGTATCCGACAAAAAGGGCAAAAGGCTTATCCTTTCCCGCTGTTTTCAAATATTCTTTCGCATGCGCATTGACATCAATGTCATGACGGGCGTGATATGAGGCATCGTCAGGGCCGATATGAGTATCTATGGCTTGAGGGGCTTTCTCGCCAAGCATTGTTTTTCCATTTTTAACCCACGGAATAGCCTCACTTTTATCTCCGCACAACCTTGCCCCGAACCCCGCCAGCCTGTCTCCCCACAAAAGATGGTTTCTTCCCGAAATCACAGTATCATATCCCACAGTACGTAAAAGCAACGGCCAAGTCGCCAGGTGCGGAAGCAAAGGGTCGGCATTGTTAAAAACATTTATCTTGTGACTGTGCAATCCCGTGAGCATGGACATCCGGGATGGAACACAGACGGGACTGTTGCAATAAGCGTTATCAAAAATAATTCCCTTTTCCGCTAAAAAATCAATATTGGGAGTACTGACGTTTTTATTTCCATAACAGCCCAACACATTTGGTGTGTGCTGGTCGCTCATTATGACTACTATATTAGGTTTGCTCATACCTGCTTACAATCCTTTCCACTTCAAAAGCGTCAGTGTATACCTCAGATTGATGGAATATACACCATTATAAACCATTTCACCAGAAAAGTCAATATTAAAATTGACAAGATTCTCCAATTTATTCAGGATACCGCCGTCATTATAATTCATTTTTCAGGAAAAAATACAAACCCACCTCGTTTTATATTGTAAAATAAGATTTATATAATAAAATTATACTCTTAAACATCATAGGAGTCAAGAGAATAGAGAGCTTTTTTTAGGAGAAATTCTTTGAATAGGGCTTATTAATAATGTAATTTAAAGGAGAAGAACGGCAGGGAACACAAGATGAATAAAAAATCGTACTACGGAAAAGTCGCGCACAAGCATGCTCGATGGTGACGCGTGAAGCGCCCCTGCCCTCAAATAACGAAACCGTTTACGCTTTTCAAAATAAAAAACATGAAAGATTTATGAAAGATATAATTAAAAATTACAAATACCCTGACAAAGGTGGACATTACGGGATATACGGAGGAAAATTTGTTCCCGAAACACTTATTCCGGTACTGGAAGAACTTGAAAAAGTTTACCTCAAATGCAAAAAGGACAAGGCGTTCCAAGCTGAGTTTGAAGGGCTCATGCATGATTATGTGGGACGGCCTACGCCGCTTTACTTCGCGGAACGCCTCACTGAATACATAGGCGGCCCTAAAATATATTTAAAAAGAGAAGATCTCTGTCATACAGGAGCACACAAAATCAATAACGCCCTCGGTCAGGTACTTCTGGCAAAACGAATGGGCAAAAAGCGCATAATAGCGGAAACAGGCGCCGGACAGCACGGTGTCGCCACTGCCACAGTAGCCGCTCGCTTCGGGCTTGAATGCGTTGTTTACATGGGTGAAGTCGATATGAAAAGACAGGCGCTCAACGTTTACCGCATGCGCCTGCTGGGAACTGAAGTAAGACCGGTTTACGCCGGACAGCGTACCCTCAAGGAAGCTGTGAGCGAGGCCATAAGGGATTGGGTCGCAAACAGCCGCGACACGCACTATATACTGGGTTCAGCCCTCGGGCCTCATCCGTTTCCGATGATTGTAAGGGATTTTCAGAGCTGTATCGGACGTGAAGCAAGAGCTCAGATACTCAAAAAGGAAAAACGCCTTCCAGATATTCTGATAGCCTGCGTAGGCGGCGGAAGCAATTCCATAGGGCTTTTCCATCCTTTCCTGAAAGATAAGAAAATAAGGATTGTGGGGGTTGAAGCAGGCGGGAAAGGCAGCGCGCTGGGAGAACACGCGGCGCGCTTTTCGGGCGGCAGACTGGGTGTTCTGCAAGGCGCCAGGACTTACGTGCTTCAGGACGCGAATGGACAGATAGCGCTGACCCATTCAATTTCGGCAGGGCTTGACTATGCCGCAGTGGGACCTGAACACGCCCTTATGAAAGAAATAGGACGCATCGAATACACCAGCGTTACCGATGATGAGACCCTTGAAGCATTCAAAATAATGAATAAGTATGAAGGCATACTCCCGGCGCTGGAAAGCAGCCATGCCGTCGCCTGGGCACTGAAAAGTCTCCGCAAGATGGCAAAAAATAAAATCGCCATAATAAATCTCAGCGGACGCGGCGACAAGGACATTGACCAGCTTTCAGAAAAAATAAAGTTCAAATAAAAACTCATTGAAACGGCAGGGAAAAATGTCAGAGGAAAAACTTGCAAAGCCGGACATAGGGGACGCGCCGTTATTTCCCGTTCATAAATTTGAACTTTCAGACTGGAAGGACGGCATCGTAATCCGTTCCCCTAACTGGCTTGGTGACGCGGTAATGACACTGCCGGCACTTTTGCAGCTCAAAAAAATGGTACCGCGTAACTGCGGACTTTTCGTTGTCTGCCCTCCTCACCTGCTTGATTTTTTCAGGTCCATCCCGATTGTCGATTTCACAATTAACCTGCACAGCGCACATAAACTGTGGAAACTCTGCGAAATAGACAAAGTACGAAGACTTCATGCCGGAATTGCCGTTCTCTTCAACAATTCGCTGAGAGATACCATTTATTTCAGATTGACCGGCATACCCAGAATCTTCGGAGCTTCCGCAAGAGGCAGAGACATAATGCTCACAAAAAGTTTTAAATTTCCTGAAAGCCGCAAATCAGAATTGAATAAGCTTCACCACGCCTCCAAATATCTAGCCGTCGCATATGCGCTGGGCGCAGCAAAGTGGGATGGTGAACTCCCCGAATTCAGAGTCCAGAAAGAACCTGAATTAATGGACGCGTCTTTCGTAAAAATATCTTCCATGCCCCGCCTGATGACAATAGCCGCCGGAGCGGCTTACGGCGAATCAAAACGCTGGCCCGCCGAATTCTTCAACAGGACAGCGGGGTTCTGGGCTGAAAACGGCGGCAACATAGCGGTGCTGGGTTCACCCAAGGAAAAAGAAATCGGAGACAAAGTAATCGAAGGACTTCCATCCGGCAAAGCATACAACCTCGCTGGAAAAACTGATATTTCAGAACTTATACAGATACTGAAAAAATCAGAAATATGCGTGGCCAATGACAGCGGCATCATGCACCTTTCGGCGGCAGTCGGCGGCAGAGGAATAGCGATTTTCGGATCTACAGATCCTTCGGCGACTTCTCCCGTTTCAGCAAAATGGAAAGTGCTTTTTGAAAAAGAATATTGCGCGCCGTGTTTCAAAAGGGAGTGCCTGAAGAAAGTATCCCCATATACATGCCTGAAAAAAATCACGCCGTCAAAAGTAATCAGCGCAATCGAAGACTTACTTAAAAAGTAGCAGGCAGAGTATACCCGCACACTTCGCAAAAAAACTTTGTTCGAAAAAAAAGGACGTTGTCCTTACTTCTTGAGTAAGTTGTATATTTTGTCGGGACTATCGATAAGTTCAATAATTTTCTTGACGGTCTCTTGGTTTTTCAGCTTATAGGAAATACTTCCGAGAAGCTTGAGATATGTATCTTGATCAGCATCGGGAGCGGCAAGAAATACGATCAGACGGATAGGTTCATTATCAAGGCTCTTGTAATCCTTGACTGGATTTGCGCATATACCTATAGCTACGACAGGTTCGCCGAAACCGGCAACTCTCACGTGCGGCAGCGCAAGCCCCTGCCCTACGCCTGTTGTCATCATTTTTTCGCGTTTCCAGACAGCTTCAAGCAGTTGACTTTTCTCCGCAAATGATTTTGTGGCCGCATAGGTTACGATTTCATCGAGGACTTCTCTTTTATTTTTGCCGTCAAGTTTAATCACGGCTTCAGGCGAAAGGTATTCAATAAAATCAGATTTCATCAACATCTCCGTTTGGCAGGTTTATTAAATATATTTATTTTTATAATATGCCATCCCCTCTGCTTTTTTCAAATCTATCTCCGGCCCGGCAAAACCGAACACAACACACAAACACTTGCAAGGCAACATGTTAAAAGACGCAATATTGGCAATATTTATTTTTCTGGAACAGAAAACACGGAATGGAATTTAAGAAAACTTGAATTTTTCCCCTCTTCACTTTTTAAAAGAGACTGATATAATAAGTGATGTTTTTTGCCGGTCCGGGCTCACAGAGAAAAAATGAAAAAGGGGATAATGAAAAAACTGCTTCATGCTCTGAACTCTAAAGGACTGCTTTCCGATATCGATATCTATTTCGCTCTTTTCATCGACAGCATTGAAAACGAAAACCCGGAACTGCTCCTCGCCGCCGCGCTGACCAGCAATATCACAACGGAACGAAAACACATATGCCTTGACCTAAAGGAATTCTCCGGAAAATCCATTCATGATCTATTTCCCGAGAATCCCTTATCCTTGGAAATAAACGATATAAAATTGCCCTCCTTTGATGAGTGGTCGGAAAAGTTGAAAGTAAGCCGTTCAGTCGGAGCGCCGGGAGAACTCAAGCCACTCATACTCGACAACGCCGGGCGGCTCTATCTTCAGCGTTACTGGGATTATGAAAACAAACTCGCGCGATCCATAAAAAAAAGGATTACCGAAAATTCCGTCAGCGTGGACATCGAACTTCTCCGAGACGGACTGGCAAGATATTTTCCATTCTCCCCGAACGCGCCCGTACCAAACTGGCAGAAAGCCGCCGCGTTTGCCGCGCTCAGCCGGAACTTCTGCGTGATATCAGGAGGCCCGGGAACAGGTAAAACCAGGACAGCCGCCGCCATCGCCGGCCTCCTCCTGGAACAGAGCAAAGCGGAAAAATTCAGGATACTCCTTGCCGCCCCCACGGGAAAAGCCGCTATACGCCTTAAGGAATCCGTCAGGGAAACAAGAAATAAATTAGACTGTTCGGAAAAGATAAAAAACATGATACCGGAAGAAGCTTCCACCATTCACAGGCTTCTGGGATATCTTCCGGGTTCGCCATATTTTCAATACAATAAAAACAATCCCCTTCCGGCGGAAGCCGTCATAGTTGACGAGGCATCAATGATCCCTCTGGCGCTGATGTCAAAACTTCTTGACGCCGTACCGGAAAAAAGCCGCGTCATACTGCTGGGCGACAAGGACCAGCTCGCATCCGTCGAAGCAGGCTTCACTATGAATGATATATGCGACGCGGCGGGAGACAATGTTTTCAGCGCCGACTTCAGAAATACTTACAGGCATCTTACAGGGGAAGAGCTTCCAGCGTCCTCTGAAAATAAAAAGAAAATATATGACTTTGCCGTAAATCTCAAGCACAGCTACCGCATTGAAAACAAAAGTGCTATCGGCCCGGCAAGCGTAGCGGTAAACAGCGGCAACAGCCAGGAGTTCCTTGAGATTATACGCAACG
Organism: Lentisphaerae bacterium GWF2_44_16; assembly: GCA_001803225.1. GTDB lineage: Bacteria > Verrucomicrobiota > Lentisphaeria > Victivallales > GWF2-45-14 > GWF2-44-16. The sequence continues at coordinate 11,649 of MHBF01000204.1, forward strand.
GTCCGCCTGAACAAATATCCTTTGAAGAAATATCAGACAGAGCTGAACTGAAAAAGAAACTCGTCAGACAGGTGGAAAAGTATTTTCTTCCATATTTCAATACGCAGGACCTCAACGGGGCGCTGACCCTGTTCAACCGCTTCAAGATTCTCAGCGCGTTGCGCGAAGGTTACTTCGGCATATCATCATTAAATCTGATGATAGAAGAAATCATTTCGGAAAAACTCGCTCTTCACCGAAAAGGCCCATTCTATCACGGACAGCCAGTAATGATAAGCCGTAACGATTACCGTAATGGTCTTTTCAACGGAGATACCGGCATGATATGGAAAACACCCTCTGGAAAATCCCGGCTGAGAGCATATTTTCCATCGGAAGACGGCAAACTCCGTGAGTTTTCTCCAACACATCTGCCGCAAAATGAAACGGCATACGCTGTAACCATCCATAAATCACAGGGCTCCGAATATGACAATGTCCTTATAATACTGCCGGACAAAATATCCGCCCTCCTCAGCAGGGAACTGATTTACACCGCCGTTACGAGAGCGCGGAAGAGAGTCGAGATATGGGGTTCCCCCGAAATCATACGCTACGCCGTCAGCTCCCGGATAATCAGGTCTTCCGGTCTGAAGGATATGCTCCTCGAATAAACAAATTTGACAATGCAGTTCCATATTTGCTTCCACTGAAGGACGTTCGCGGAAAATCTTTTCCACTTCCGAAAATCTCCGTCATTCTGCTTCTCAAGTAATATCTTCAAGGAAAGCTGACTGGAAAATCATAGAATGCCGTATTAGATTATTCCGCGCAAAAGAACATGGAAACATTTAATGCTTAAAAATATAAAGTCTGACGCAGGCACGCCATTATTCCGCATGACGTTTTCAAGCAAAGCGTTCAGCAGCGAAAGAAGCAAAACGCACCTGATACCTGAATACATCACAAAAATTCTATCGCCGGAGAATTCAGAAAAGGCAGCGGGAAAAATATTCATAAGGATTTTTGATATAATATCAGATATAGGCACGGAGGAAGATGAGATAATATTCACAGCCTCTGAAAATGAAAAAAAAGAACTTCTCCTGAAACTCGAAATACCATCAAGCCACGAAACAAAAGGCCGCTGCATGAAATCCGATCTTGAGAACTTCACCACAGTGGAAGAAGACAAGGACAGCAACAAGATAACAATCACCATTCCAGCCAGCGGCATAATATAATGAGAAAACCGGGAAAATATGTGAGAAAATTAAAAATCCCCATGATGATGAGGTTCAGGACTAAACTCATACTTGTCGCTATATCCGGCGTTCTGGCAGTATTGATTTTCAGCAGCGCAGTCTCCGTTTACAGCTTCATCGCTCTCGGCCGGACAGCATATAACCTAATAGCCAAGGACATGGAAGAAACTATAAAGGAATACATGTCCAACTATATAACCATTATCTCTAAAAGAGCTTATAAGACATTTTCCAATTCAGCGTCTGAACTGTTGCTTTTAAACGAAATATCCCAGACGATGCTTAACAATCGCGACGATATGGACGAACTGGGAAAATACCTGCTCCATCTCCCGTACTTCAAGAACAACTTTCATTACAATCCCATGCTCAGGCAACTTGAATCGGGCCCCAATGAACCAACCATCGTAATTGTTCCGGAGAAATTCATTAATCAGGCCCATCAGATGAAACCGGATATGGGAAAATATATACAGAACTCAGAGTATCTCGACATGATAATGCCGGCAATAAAAAAAACAGGGACTGACAAGCTTTTCGTCTATATGCTCGGTCCGCCGGAAGCTACATTCCTGAGATTCTGTCCTTACTATCCCAACTGGCATTCAACATTTAATTTTGAATGGGAAAAAGAGTTCAGCGGCCTTATTGACAGCTGGAAAAAACAGATGAACTCCATACCGGAAGCAGAAAAAAAATACAACAGGAAACTTGTTACCTTTCATGAACCCTACCTGGACAAGAAAGTCAATTCGATTGTCATAAGCGCGCTCTGTCCGCTCTGGGGGAGCAATTACAAGGATTTTCAGGGAGCGGTGGGAATTGAAGTCCGCTTGGACAGCCTGAGAAACACCATACAGGAAATAAAGCTTTCGGACAACGGCTTCGCCTTCATATCGCAACCCAACGGAAATGTACTGATAATAAGTGAGCATGGTTCAAAAACATTGGGACTCAATGAAAAGAAAAGAACAGTCCCCAACAGTATTGCTTCAGTAGTCAGCCTGGACAGAAATCTGAGAGACAGTTCACAAGCGGAAATAAGGAGCTTCAGGCTTCCGCGGGATGAAAAAATACATTTCAATGATATAAAGCTGGAGATAAACGGCAAAAAGGAAACATTCATATTGGCGACAAAATGCATGGACCCTTTATTTTTCTGGTCAAAAGAAAGGGGACTGGCCCAGGAAAAATGTGTGCTGGGACTGGTCGTCCCTGAAGACGAAATATATTCCGCGCTCGAAACCGCCGAGAATGAACTGCTGCAAGCGTTTTACTATACACTCTTCACTCTCTTCGCATTCGGCTTTATAAGCCTTGCAGTCGTAAGCTTCGGAATATTCAAGATGTCCAAAAGAATGACGCTGGGAATCTCAACCCTTGTATCAGTTGCCGAGAAAATCAAAAACAAAGATTACAATGTAAGAGCAAAACTGCCTGTGAAAGATGAAATAGGCCAGTTGGGCATGGTCTTTGACAGCATGGCCGAGGAAATACAGAAAAATACGGACTCTCTCGAAGAAATCGTCAGGGAACGCACTAATGAACTCGAAAAAACCCATGAAGAAGTCGTCGAACTTAATAAAATGCTCCGGGCGGACAACATGAGGCTCGGCTCAGAACTTGATATAGCCAGACGTCTCCAGATGATGGTGCTTCCCAAAATCAGGGAAATGGAAAAAGTGAAGAGACTCGAAATATCAAGCGCTATGATACCGGCAAATGAAGTAGGCGGCGATTATTACGATGTCATAGAAGAAGGCCCCGTTCTGAAAATAGGGATAGGGGATATTACCGGACACGGCCTTGAAAGCGGTGTGATGATGATGATGGTACAGACAGCCGCGCAAACCCTCGTCCAGAGCGGAATAAAAGATCCTGAAATCTTCATCAACACCATCAACAGAGTGCTTTATAAGAACGCCCAGCGCATAGGTACCGACAAGAACCTTTCACTCTTATTTATGGACTATGAAGGAGATTTCCTGACAGTCTGCGGTCAGCATGAAGAACTTATTATCATCCGGGCAAATTCCGGCGTTGAAAGGCACGACACTATGGACTTGGGCTTCCCCGTAGGGCTCGAACCTGACATAGCTACCTATCTGGCCAGCAAAAAAATACCGTTCTCTATCGGAGATACCGCCGTTCTATTCACGGACGGCATTACAGAAGCGCAGAATGCCGAAGGACTGTTCTATGGGATTGAAAGGCTTTGTAAAACGGCAAAATCATATCACAGCCAAAGCGCCATAGAAATAAAAAACGCCATTATAGAAGACTTGATATTATTTATCGGCAACCATGACATTTATGACGACATAACCCTGATTGTAATGAAACCAATATAGATCAACATGAAAACTTTTTTCGGAAATTACAGAGATAAAATTGCAGAGAAACCCGGGGTATTCAGTATTGAATTCGCGGCAGATGAATTTTCTTTCAAGTGGGAACACTGCGGTCTGACTGCCGATTTCACGGGAAACTATCTCTACAATGTCATGTCTCACGAAAAAAAAACAGTTTACTTATCAGAAGAAAGCATACATGCCATAAAATATATAGTAAATGAACTGCTCGAAAACACTCTGAAATTCCGCTCTCTCGGAACTGTTCTATTTGCCTGTGTGACTGATGGAGACGAGCTTGCTTTCATTACGGCAAATACCGTAAATTCGAGCATTCTCCCCACTCTCGTCTCAAAGCTGGAAAATATTTCAAACGGCAATACCGAAACCATGTTTTTTGAACGCCTGGAGAAAAACGCCGCCGCCGAAACTCAGACTGGTTCGGGGCTCGGATATCTGACGATGATTAACGATTACGGAGCAAAAATAGGATGGAAAATTGAAAGCATACCCGATGAAAAAGAATGTCTCCGTTTTGAAACAATGGTATTTCTGAAAATAATAAATAATAAGAAAGAGGTAAATGAAATGGAAATGAAAGGCTCGGGATACAATCTGAATTTTGACGAAAAAACAGGCGTCGTGTCCTTCAAGGGAACATTCAGATGCAGCAATGAGGAATATGCGGAAATAACAAAAACTCTGAATGAGCTAGCGGGAAACAAACCCGAAAAAATAACGCTCGACCTGACTGAAATGGAATTTCTGAACAGTTCAGGAATAAACATGTTCGCGAAATTTGTAATCAGCATGAGAAACAAAGGCGAAACCATGCTGGAAATGAAAGGTTCAAATAAATTCCCCTGGCAGGGCAAATCCCTTCCCAATCTGAAAAAACTTTATCCGGCAATGACGCTGACTGTTCTGTAACAGTTTAATTCTGAGCAAACGCTTCAGGGATCTGAAGCCTGTTCTCTATTTTTTCGCGAAGCTCATGGTTTTTTTCCATGACTTCGACGAAATCCTCTCTGCGTAGAGTAAGGAAAATACACGGTGTCAGCGTCCGGACAAGCGTCCAGACATTGCACTTTTTCAACAGAGACATCTCACCGAAATAATCGCCGTCCCTGAATACGTCATACTGTTGGACAATGTCCTCCTCGTCCGTAATGGTAACTTCGGCGGTGCCCCTGACAATAACAAAGAAACGAAGAGAAAAATCCCCCTGCCGTATGACAATATGGTCCTGCGAATACTGCTCCGTAACAAACGCGGCAGCCATTTTGCGAAGAAGCTCTTCGTCTTCAGCCAGGCACTCAAAATAAGGTATCCTCCTGAGACGTTCAGGCGTAATGGCAAAAGAAAAACCGTCTTCCTGCTTTTTGAAACCGCCCTGCTTTTCCCAAAGTCCTTTGTATATTCCGCCAAAAGCAAGAAGTTCCTGATGCGTTCCCGATTCGGCAAGCTTCCCTTTGTCCATCACAAATATTTTATTCGCGTTCGCGATGGAAGCCAGACGGTGTGTAACAGAAATAATTGTGCGGCCCGACTGGGCTATTCTGGAAAGAGTTTCATTTATGGCGGCTTCGCTGGCAGGGTCAAGCGCGGATGTCGCTTCATCGAAAATAAGTATGTCTCCGCTTCTGAGAAGCGCTCTGGCAATGGCGAGGCGCTGCCGCTGTCCCCCGGAAAAACGGCTGCCGCGTTCTCCGGCCACTGTCTCATATCCCTCCGGCAAGTCCTTTATGAAATCATGTATTTCAGCCTTTTTAGCGGCCTCCTCGATTTCCTCATCAGTGGCGTCCGGCCTGGCCAGGCGCAGGTTTTCCCGTACCGATATATTAAAAAGGATATTGTCCTGAAGCACGATTCCCAGTTGCGAGCGCAATGATTCCTGCGTGGCGGCCTTCAAATCCACTCCGTCGATGGACACCGCCCCACTGTCCGGATCGTAAAAGCGCATGAGCAGGGTCAGAATAGTGCTCTTGCCTGAACCGCTGGCCCCTACAAACGCAACCGAGATGCCTCTGGAAATACTCAGGTTTATGTTATCAAGATTAACTTGCTGTCTGGTATAACCGAAGCTGACGCCTTTAAATGTTATTTCCTTTTTCAGAGACGGAATCTCGACAGCGTCAGGAACATTCAAAACCCTCGGATTTTCCTGCAGAATTGATTTTATCCTCTCAACTCCGACAAAGGCCTGCATGCACATGGGAATGAGATCTATTATCGTAGTCAACGCCTCGCTCAATCCCATCAGAAGAGTCTGAAACGCCACCAGTTTGCCTATTTCCAGGCTTCCGGCATAAACCATATAGGAACCTACGGAGAGAATAGATATCTCCAGTATTACCAGACCGGCTATCCCTGATTGATTTATCAGAGAACTGAAGAAAAAAGAACGAATCATATTCTTTTTGAGACGCCTGTTTCCCTCTTCAAATCTGTTCACGGAAATATTCTGCAGATTCAGGGCCTTCACTACTGTCTGCGCCATTATATTTTCACTTACTCTGCTCAGCGTCTCCGCCTCACATTCCTTTCTGCGGTGTCCGGCTTCAGTGGCAGGCTTTGAAAAAAATTTCGGCCCAATTATGCTGGCGGGGAAAATTACAAGCGCGATAAGCGCGAGCTTCCAATCCAGAAAGAAAAGCAATATCACATTGAAAAGAGCATTCAGGCCGGGTATGAAAAGAGACCACTTGGCGTAGAGTATGGCGTCTTCTATAACCGTCAAATCACTTGAGAAACGGGAAAGTATTTCCCCCGGTTCCGTTTTCGTATAAAAATCCATCGAAAGTTTCTGAAGATGCTGAAAAATCCGGGAACGCACCCTCGCAAGTATATCCGAACAGAGTTCAGCATAAACATAGTCTCTCCAGATACCGAGGAAAATAACCAGCACGGCACCAATGCCGAGGGCCGGAAGAATTATCTTCAGTATATACGTCTGATGCCCTATCAGCCCTTTGTCGATAATAATCGAAAAACTGTAAGGCACCAGAGAAGCGAAACCGGCTGTAACAACAAGAAGGGAAAAAACTATAACATACTTGAACCAGTAAGGCCTGATAACATCAAATTTCTCTGTCGCCATAAGTATCCTTTTTATTTGTATTTTTTCAAGAATTCGAGAGTCTTCTCAAATATCTCGTCATATCCTGTCAGAGGCTCATATCCAAAATCTTTTTTTGCCGCGGAAATATTGAAGTAGTGGGAAAACGCCAGTTGTCCCGCCACAAATCTCGTCATCGGAGGCTCGGCGTTAAGAGCAAAAAGCCCATATACCGCTTCCAGCAATGCCCCCGCAAAATATGCCTTCCTGTATGAAATTTTCCTCGAAGGCGCGGGAATGTCAAGCCGTTTCAGCAAAATTTCTATCCAATTCCAAAGATTTACCGGCTTGTCATCACTTATAAAATACGCTTTGCCTGCCGCCGCTTTATCTCCCCGCAAAAGATTCGCCGCCACCTTTATATGCGCTGATGCGGCATTATCCACATAGGTCATGTCAACAAGATTTTCCGCGTTTCCCACAATCATGAGTTTCCCTTTGCGGGCCCGCTCGACAACGCGAGGCAGAAGATGAGGATCTCCCGGCCCCCACAGAAGATGCGGACGCAGGGCAGTCGTCAGAAAATCTTTATTCGAAGCCATAAGCACTTCTTTTTCCGCCATCGCTTTCGTTTGAGGATAATAAGCGAGAAACTTATCGGGGTAAGGCCGTTTCTCGTCGGCATTCTCAATATTCATGCACGGAGGATATGCCACACTCGGCGAACTTGTATAAACCATTACAGGAATAGAGTTTTTCAGACATCCTTTCAGAACATTCAGCGTTCCTTCAACGTTTATTCCATAATATTCCGGCCATTTTCCCCATATCCCTGCCTTAGCGGCGGTATGAAAAACAACTGTCGAGTTTTTGCATGCCGCATATACGGCGTCCATGTCTCTTAAATCTCCTGAAATATGTTCTACGCCCAGCTCTTTCAGTTCCGGCTGAAACGAGCGCCCAAAAGAAACTATTGAGGAAACTCCGTTATCCATAAGCTGCCTGATAATGGCGCGCCCCAAAAAACCGCCTCCACCGAAAACAAGCGCTCTCTCCCTCTTCCATCCCATAAAACAATCCTCATTTAAGACTTAATATATCACAATTATTGAATTTATAAATCAAGGGCTGTATCTTATATTGTTTCAATCAACAATTGCAAGGAGTTTTAAAATGTTTGGTATAGGCGGATGGGAACTCGCACTTATAGTTTTAATAGTCCTGCTTCTTTTCGGCGCCAAAAGGCTCCCTGAAATAGCCAGGGCCATGGGCAAGTCAATAAATGAATTTAAAAAGGCGAAAGATGAATTCATCAGTTCCTCCACCGCGCCGCCTCCTCAGAATGACACAAAAAAAACAGACAGCACTTCCGATAATAAAGCTCCCGGCGACGACAAGCCGGAAATTTGAAATATCCATCAGATGGATGAGAGAACTTATACCCTGATAGAACATCTTGACGAACTCCGGTCAAGAATTATAAAATGCGCTATCTGCATAGCGATCTTTTTTCCTTTCTGCTATTATATTTCCATGCCGTCCATAATATGGGTTAAAAGAACATTCTGCCCGGAACTGAAAGAATTGGTTTATCTCCAGCCGCTGGAACTTTTTTTCACTCAGCTGAAAGTCTCCTTTTATATGTCGCTTATTCTAGGTGTTCCATGCATCGCGTACCATATCTGGAAGTTCAGTTCCCCTGCCCTTTTCCATAATGAAAAGAAATACATCAAACGTTTTGTTTTCATAAGTACCGCGCTTTTTATCATCGGCGCGTCTTTTGCCCTTTTTCTTGTTTATCCGGCGCTTATCAGATTTTCCATCTCTATGGGCAGTTCAGACATAGTTCCGATGCTGAATATCCAGAGCGTAATAAATCTGGCGGCAATGCTGATGCTCGGTTTCGGAATAGTTTTTCAGCTTCCAGTCATAGTCTTTCTTCTGGCAAAGACAGGTTTGGTAAAAACAGAAACCATGTCCAAAGGCCGTCCCTACATAATTGTGGCGATTTTCCTGGTGGCCGCCGTGCTTACCCCCGGCCCCGACGTGCTAAGCCAACTGGCTATGGCCATACCATCGCTTATACTTTTTGAAATAAGTCTTTTCCTGGCAAAGCTCTCCGAACGAAAAAGAAAAAAGCTTGAAGAAAACAACTGAACCAAGAATATTCTTTCTCATTTCCAAAGAATATTTTCCATATTGTTTCCCGTATCGGCATGTACCATAAAACAGTTTTCTGATATGTATCATCTTGTTGCGTGAATGGCTATACAGTCTCTGACTATTTTATTCGAGCCACGTTTTGGGTGATGTTTTACACAAAGCACTCTGAAGCCTGCATCACTCAGTTCCTGGAGGAGTTCGGTTTCGGAATAAAGCATATATTCCAGTCCATCGGGAGTCCGGATACATTTTGCAGTCGGGCCTGACAGCGATTCGTCACGCACATTCCCTCCGGCAATCATCAGCCCTCCAGATTTCAACACTCGATAGACTTCCCGGAAACAGATTGCACGGTTATGACCAGTAATCATATGAAAGCAATCACTATCAAAGATAATATCAAACTGCTCATTCTGAAACATTGGCATCTCCGCTGCATTTGCCATTACGAACTGAGCCGAAAGAGAAGCTTCAGCCGCATTATCTGCGGCCCACTCTATTGCCTTTTGAATTATGTCAACGCCAAATGCAGTGAAACCGCGTAAAGCCATCCACAACGCAATATTCCCGGCTCCGCAACCAAGCTCAAGAAATGTAGCGTCCGGTAAAACTTGATGTTCTGAGAGCGCCTCTACAATCCGATTTTGTTTCAATCGGTAACTATCGGCGCTGGCCCAGCCGGGGGCACCGACAGAACGTTGCCTGCCATATATATCGGACCATTTCTTCAATGTCGCATTATCAGTCATATGTATAAGTTCCTTTTAAAGAATTTTATAATTTCGGAATCAATAATTTCGATAGCAGCAGCTTCCGGCAATCCTTTATATCCTTCGGCACAGAAATATGAAAAATAATAAACAGATTCAAAGCTGAAATTAATCTTTCTGTTTTTCCAGTCGATAAACCATACGGTAATACCGTTATCACTCTTTATGAACTCAAACCCTTTTCAGGATCATTAAGATCTACTTGTGTTTGTATTGATTGGTATCTCATTATAAAAAGTTTTAAGCTTTCTTCATTACTTTTTCTATTGCGTTTTCGAACATTTCTTTTTTGAAGGGCTTTGGAATAAAATCGTTCATTCCGGCCCTGGTACATGCGTTGCGGTCTTCGGGCATGACATTGGCGGTCATGGCGATTATGGGGATATTGAGGGCCTTTTCATTATTCAGGGCCCTTATCTTTCTGGTCGTCTCATAGCCGTCCATGCCGGGCATCTGGCAGTCCATGAAAATCAGGTCGTATTTATTTTTCAGGAAAAGCTCGAACGCCGCTTCCCCGTGTCCGGCTACGTCAACGGAATGCCCCATCTTTTCAAGCACTGACACGACAACTTTCTGATTGACTTCATTATCCTCGGCAAGAAGGATTTTCAGTAGTCGCGCGCGCTTGTGATTAACGCCGTGATCAGATGACATAGGAGAAAGGTTACGCCCGATTAAGAGATTTGATATGCAATTAAGAAGGGAGAGTCTTTTCAAAGGTTTCTGCAGATAAGCCGAAAATCCTTTTCCTGAAAGAAGTTTTCCCATTTCATCCTGCTTAAGGAAGGCACTTATCGCGACAGTTTTCATGCCGGCAAGGCACTTGTCTGAAGATATTAGCTTCATAATGCTTTCCCCATCCATATCCGGCATTTTTAAATCTATGAACGCCATGTCAAATGGGGTTTTCTTTGAAGACACGGCTTTGAGCATTTCAACAGCCGCTTTTCCACTGTCAGCTGTTTCGCATACAAAACCCCATGTCCGGAGTATTGTTGAGAGGACGTCCAAACTGACCTTGTTGTCATCAACGCATAATATGCGCAAGCCGCGAGGATCAATACCGTGCATCCCTGGTTTTCCTGAGAGACAAGTCTCCGACATATCGCATCCGGGAAGCAATGCCAGTTTCAAGGTGAAATGAAATTCCGAACCTTTGTCGCATTCACTGACAACCCATATTTTACCGCCCATCATTTCAACAAATTTTCTGCATATCGAAAGCCCCAGGCCTGTGCCCTCAAATTTTCTGGACAATGACTGGTCTATCTGAGAAAAGGGTTTGAAAAGAAGTTCCTGTTTGTCCAGCGGTATGCCTATACCGCTGTCTTTCACTATGAATTCAAGCATTAATTTTTCCGCAGTCCTTGAGTTTTCAATGATATGAAGACTTATATCGCCTTTTCCCGTGAATTTTACCGCATTCCCAAGCAGGTTGACCAGCACCTGGCGAATTCTGCCATGATCGCCTTTCACCAGAAATGGTATCCCCGGTTCGACAAAACAGTTAAGCTCAAGTTTCTTGCTTTTGGACTGTACCGCTATCAATGCGGCTATTTCCTCTATAAACTCGCGCAAATCAAATTCCGCTTCAAAAAGGTCCAATTTGCCGGATTCGATTTTGGCTATTTCAAGGACATCATTTATAATGTGAAGAAGACTGTTGGAACATTTATTTATAGTCTCCACAAATTCTCTCTGTTCATCAGACAGACGGGTATCCATAAGCAGTGCCGCCATACCGATAACTCCGCTCATGGGGGTGCGGATTTCATGGGACATCATGGCAAGAAACTGGCTCTTCGCGACATTGGCGGCCTGGGCTTCGCTGGATAATCGTTCCGCTGTCAGAACGGTATATTCCAGTTCAACATTTGTCTTTTCAAGTTTTTCCTTTGCCGCCTGAAGCTCGCTCTCGCGCTTCTTCAGCTCCGTAATATCGACTGCGGCGCCCACAAGTCCTATTACATGCCCCTCGGCATTTTTAAAAGTCGATTTATAGAAAATGACATCCCTGTTTTTACCGGCAGATCTCACGGGAGCTTCGTAAACCTGACTGCCCGCTTCTTTGAAAAGTCGCATATCCATTTCATTATATCTGTCCGCAAGTTCGCGATCTACGTTCAGATCATAAACTGTTTTTCCCTTCAGATGTTCCTCTTCAGCATCAAACAGCTCAAGGAACGCTTTGTTGAAGCCCATATAAAAACCTTTTGAATCCTTGTAAAAAACGGGAACGGGAATCGTATGAAGGAGCGCATGGAGAAATATTTCAGTTTCCTTCATTTCGGAAAGCAATCCGGCAAGTTTTGCGTCCGCGATTTTCCGTCCGCTTACATCCCTGAGCATCTCAATAATAATGTCAATTCTGCCGTCTTTACCAGTGATGGGAATTGAGCGGCATTCCAGCCATGTATCTCTTTCGGAAATGTACTTTTCAACAGTCTCTATTTCCCCGCTGGACAACGCCTTCGCTGTAGCGCAATTCTCACACGGAAATCCGCGCCCTATCATCTCGAAACATTTGCGTCCTTCGACATCCTTCTGCTCCAGTCCCAGAAATTCATAGCCTTTTTTATTATATGCAATGATAGAGTGGTCCGGCTTCTGCAGTCCGATCACGTCGGGAATGCCGTCCAGCATGGTCCTGAAAAGATTAGCCTGTTCCTGTATTTTTTCTTCCGCCGTTTTCAATGCCGTTATGTCAACAAAGGATTCAAGGAGACATTCCCGTCCATGCAAAGTAATCATGGTTACTGTTTTCAGGACGGGCACTTTTCTGCCATCAATATCCAGAAGGAAGCGTTCAGAATTGTCAACAATCTGCCCCTTGCCGGAAATGGGACAGGAGTCTTTTTCGGCAGGACATATAAACTTGTGGCAGACATTTCCCAGTATCTGCTTTCTGGAAGCCCCGGCCATTTTGCAGGCGGCATTATTGACATCTATGATTTCATGTGTCCGCGCGTCTATGACCATTACGCCGCACTGGAGGGAATGGAGAATTGTCTCCAGCTCTTTTTTACCTGCAAGAAGCGCGGCCTCCGCTTTTTTCTTTTCCGTAACATCGCGCACCACACCTTGAAGTATTTTCTGTCCGTTAATCACAAGAGGCGTCAGAGATACCTCGGCGAAAAAGTCTTCCCCTGAAATTCTGCGATGCATCCAATCAAAATGCTTCACTCCTAATTCGAAAGCAGCGGCAATATTTTCACCGGCGGCAAAGAGGGAATTACGTCCATCCGGCTGCGAAGGAGGAGAAAAAGCTGACGGATGCCTGCCGAGAAATTCACTTTTAGAACATGCAAACATCTTGAGGGTCGCTTCATTGCAATCCGTAAAACCTTTATAGTCAAGCAGCATTACCGCATCACTGGTGGCTTCATAAAGAGTGCGGTGTTTTTCTTCGCTATCTCTCAGTAATTCCCTCATGCGGTACTCTTCACTGACATCATGAAAAACCAGTATCACTCCGAATATATTTCCCTCAGCGTCCCGTATGGGAGCGGCGCTGTCCGCAATTTGATATTCCCTGCCATCCTTCGCGATAAGAGCGGTATGGTTGGCGAGACCTACAATCTGTCCTGACTCCAAAACGCGTTTCACAGGGTCTTCAGCCGCTTTGCCAGTTTTAAAATTGATAATGTGAAAAACGTCTCTCATAGCCTGGCCCTCAGCTTCTGCAAATGACCAGCCCGTCAATTTTTCAGCCACAGGGTTCATCCTGATTACCCTGCCCTGATTGTCAGAGGCTATCACTGCATCACCTATTGATTCGAGCATAATGGAAAGGTTTTTTTTCTCCTGCTCCAATTCACCGGTGCGTTCATGCACCCGACTTTCGAGCAGAAAATGCCGGTTACGCAAAACCAGAACAAACGCACCCAGAAGAAAAGTCAGAATAATCCCCGCCGAAAATACGGCTGAAGCTTCAGGAAGCGCGGATGTCAGATAGGAATAAGATGAGGGGCGATTCAAAAGAACATAGGAGCGTCCGCCGAAAAACAACGGCTGCATACTGATAAATCCGCCACTCCCGAATTCATAACCAGAAGCGCCGGAAAAACCTTTCTGCGTTTTTTTCAGATCTGTAATATCGACAATTGATGATTTCAAGTGTTCTTCATAACTGCCCTGAGCTGAAAGAACATTCTTCAGCAGCGCACTCATCCTCGTTACTCCGAAAATGAAACCGCACAAAACAGACGGAGAATCATGAAATACAGGCTTAAAATAGAAAATATCATCAAGGTCTTTTCCGAAAATTGAATTCCGCGCAGCTACGTCAAGTCCGCTTCGCGCCGCTTTATCAAACGCGTCCCGAAAGACAGGAAGCGAACCCAGATCAAAACCATAAAGGGCCTCATAACCAGGTAAAGGACGGACATAGTACATGGGATAATATATATTTCTGCCGACGGCAAGACTTCTTTTTCCTGATTTATCTTTTTCCCATACAGTTATTTCCCGACCGGCAAAAGAAAAGATTTTTTTCTCAAACATACTTATCTCATCACCGGGAACGCGGAAAATAAATCCGTAGGCTTGAAACGGCAGACGTTCTGGTACGCTCACATTGCCCGTCCATATTTTGCAGGCAACACTTTCTTCTTTAGAACACATATCAGCGATAAGGGATAAGTTTTCATTTATAAGCGAAAAGACGCCTCTTATCTTTTCTGCGGACGCTGCTGAAAAATGTTCAAGGCCAGTTTTTTCTTCACGCAACTCAGCTTCAAAGACCAGAAAACTCAGCGCGGCAACAATGCAGATGCCGAACAAAACGATAATCCCTGATTCAAGATGACGAAACTTAGGACGCCGTTCATCAGAAAGCCCTTTGCGCCATCGCAGCATACCAAAAGAAAGCAGAAGAAGTAAGAGCAGAAGAACGGAAAAGCACAAAGATGGCAATGCCGCCATGAAAAGTCCACTTATCCATTCATCAGTCGTTATGTCAAGACCGACAAGCATCAGTGCTCTGGAATTCACCGGATCAATAACGGGCGCAAAAGCCCCTACAAAAGAACCATACTCATCCGTATATGGCCCAATCACACAGGATTTTTCTGTTTTGAAAATATTCAGGATCTCAGGCCTCGGCCTCAGGTAAACAGTACCCGGAGGAGATGCCATGACATCATCTTCCTTGAGATTTTCAGGGCCGAATATCAACTCGCCGTTCCTCATCCCAAGACTATGGATATTACGCTGCTTTATGCAATGCCCGTAGGCAATCATCTGCTCCCTGATGCGTTCAAAGGCCGGAGAATTTTTATCATCCGGAGTAAATGAAAGTTTTCTGACCAGCGCGATATCAATGGAAGACGCTATATCAAGGGCCTGCCGTTGAAGCCTGCTCCTTATCTCATCATCCCGTTCTCCGCAACGCCAGAGCGTCATAACGCTTCCCAAAAGGCAGACAACAAGAATCGAAATTATCAGGGCAATATGTTCACGGGAAAATTTTCTCATATTTTTCCTGTTTGGAAATTTTTATCATTGTCCAAAATACTTTCCAGGAAAGTCAGAAAAAACGACAAGAAAGAACAAGACAAATATAACACCGTCCAATCCCTGACAATCCCCCTTGGCATATAAAGTAATACTCATTTGTGAAAAATAAACAAAACAAAGACAGTTTCCCTGCTTATTTTTCCTTTTGAATAAACGTCTTCTTAACCTTTCTTTTTCCGGCGGAGGATTTCTCTTTTCGTCTGCGCTTCAGAGACGGCTGATAGAAAAGAAAAACACAAAAACCCCAGCTGAGAAGAAACGAACAGGAAAAATCGCGGCTTCTTATTTTCATAAACGTAACGATTGCCGGTATGGCCTTTACCGGATCACTTAGAGACGCCTGTCCGAGCCCGACAACGGTAATAGCCGCCCCTGCAAATGGATTGAACGCGCTGATCAGGATTTTCATGGCCAGTGAAAACGCGCTTATGCCCAGTCCAATCGCGTCTTTTCCCGTCATAAACCCATAGCCGCTCTTCTCCAGCATAAGCTCCATTTGAAAGGTAGAAAAGCACTCAGGGATTTTTTTGCCGCTAATCTGCGTTTTCAAAGAAGCAAAAACTACCTGATGATAGTCGGGCATTGCAGCGAAAATTGTGGAAGCCGTGTCTCGATGAAACCAGTTAAACTGTCTTTTGATACTCTCGCTTTCCGGATCGCAGCGGAGAATATAGCCGCTGGTATAGCGGGCAAGAAAATTTTTATTGTAATAGTAATTGAGGGCATCGGCAAGCTCTCTCTTCTGCCAGGGAGGAAGGCTGCTCAGTATAAGGTCAAAACGCTTCATGCTTATTTTTCCAATCAGCCCCCAGTAGTATCCCCAGGCAAAGAAAAGACAGAATCCGATAATAAGAAACAATGCCAGCTTTATAAAAAACTTTTTCATAGATTTACAGGCAAATCTTTTTTTAATATAAAAACCGTAAACGCTTTTGACTTTCAGGATAACGGATTAAAATATATTGCTTTTCAGAATCTGACAAACAAAACAAATGGAGACGAGACAAATGTTTCAAATACTCGCGGCAACAAAAAATAAGCATAAAGTGGAAGAATATAAGGAACTGCTGGCTGGAAAAGACGTGGAAATATCAAGCCTGCTTGAGTTCCCCGACTGCCCGGACATAGAGGAAGACGGAAGCACGTTCGAGGAAAACGCGCGGAAAAAAGCGCTTGCCGCTTCTGACTCTACCGAAATGCCGGCCTTTGCCGATGATTCAGGTCTCGAAGTCGCCGCTCTGAACGGAGAGCCTGGCGTGAAATCCGCACGCTATGCCGGAAAAAACGCAAGCAACGAGGAACGCATTGCGAAACTGCTGGAAAATATGAAAGGCAAAGAAGACAGGCGCGCCAGATTCGTATGTGTCATAGCAGTCGCGAACAACGGCGAAATCATAGAAACTTTCCGGGGCGAAGTCTCCGGCAAAATCACTGAAGCGCCCAGAGGGACAAATGGTTTTGGCTACGACCCGGTATTCATGCCTGACGGCTATGATAAAACTTTCGGAGAGCTCAGTTCTGAAATAAAAAACAAAATCAGCCACAGGGCAAAAGCCGCGCGCGAAGCCATTGACTACATTGAAACGGAGCTTTCCACTATTGAGGATTTTGATTTATAAGGGCCTGCGGCATCAGACAGCAGCAGGGATAAATCATTTCTGGACGATATGACTGTTTCAGATATTTCAGTCCGGGAAGCCCCATGTCCTGTTCGTTATTGAGATATTTATATCTCTGCTTGAGACAATTTGCCGCTTCGATGAAAAGCGTCTGAAAAAGTCCCCTGATTTCCCTGTCGAACTTTGTGAAATGCATTACAATGCAATCTTCCGATAATCTGCTGAAAACAGTAAAAGCGGAAATTTTTCCGTCAATCTCAATGACAAAGCCTTCAAATCCAGCTTCATCAAAGGAGGCGAAAACCTTTTCAATCACAAGTTTTTCCTCATCCATCGCCTCAAAATCGGTATCCTTTTTCTGCGCGGCCCATCTCGCCAGAAGTCCAAGGCATTCGGAAACCATGGATTTTTCAAGAGTCAGAAATCTGTACGCCGGAAAATGACGGCGGAACCATGATATGAGATTGCGCTGTTTAAGAAAACTGCCGCCCTTCAAAGATGCAAGCGCCTCAAGCGAATATATATATTCACTTTCATCTTCCATAGAAAATATACTGAAACCGGCATCACGGTACTCATGCAATGTTTCAGGCCGGATGAACGCGACACATCCACTGCCCCCGGCGGACATATAATGCTTAGAGAGACCTTTTATGTAATCGGATGAAACATCATCTCCAAGAGGAACGTATAAAGTATCTTCAGAGCTGTCATGGATGAAAAGCTTATCGTCATAAATACAGATTTTAATTCCGTAAATTTCGCTCCAGGCATAGAGCCCGCCGAAACTGTACTCGCAGGACTGAGGTCCGTACTTTTCTGTAAACGAATTTACAATATCCCTGTCATGAATGGAAACAGGATTGAAACAATTAAGGGATGGGTACTTCATATTATTTTTTAAGATAACGGTATCCCAGTTCTTCTTTGACTTCTATAAACCTGAAATCGGGAGGGGCCGCAAGTGAAAATACGCCGGTTTCGTTTTCAACGGCCTGCCTTACATATTTCGGCGTACACATAACGCCGGGCAATGCCTGACCGTCAAGCATCTTGAAATCACCGTTTGTGCATTCCGCCAGGATTTTGTCCGTCTCACGGCAATCCGGAATTACGATAGCTCCGTCGGGCCTTCCCATTACAAATCCCCATGTCGCGCCAAATGACGGTATATAGGAAGTATAATGCAGAATATTTCCGAAAACCTCTCTCAGCGTATTCGCCAGCCTTACATGCAGCATCCCTATTTCAGTAGGGGAAACCGGTCCCGAATGCATCGCGAAAAAACCGCCGGGCTTCAACGCGCTGGCGCATCTTTCAAAGTATTCTTTAGTGAAAAGCTTTGCGGAAATGCCTTCCTCCACCGGTTCAGTCAGGTCTGAGATTATGATGTCCCACTTCTCGTTTGACTTGTCAAAAAATTCAAAGGCGTCCCCTATTATAAGTTCCGTCCTGAGGTCTTCAAAAGAGCCTTTCGACATTTCAGGCATGAACTTGCGACAGAGCTCAACGGCCTCCTCGTCGATATCAACCATCACAACCCTTTTAACGCTTTTCCACTTCAGGACTTCCCTCACAGTGGCGCCCTCGCCTCCGCCAAGCACAAGAACGCTTTCAGGCGCGCCATGACAAATGCATGACGGCTGAACAAGAGGTTCGTGGTAAAGAAATTCATCCGAGGTGCAGGATTGAAGAGAATTATCCAGCAGCAGAATTTTCCCCAGTATACCGGAATCCAGAATATCAAGCGTCTGAAAACGGGTTTGAGTGTGGGCAAGGACCTTAACAGGGCCGTGTTTAAAAATCCCGTAAGGCGCAATATATTTCAACATTACCAGTTCAGCGGGCAAATTACTTTCGGACATCTGAAAAACCTCCTGATTTTTATAATTACGACCATCTTCGAATATAACCCGTTTTATCCGTATTTCCAAGCCCATGCCACAAGTCAGAATTCAAGATGAATGTTTTTTTTGCATATTTTTTGCATATTTATGCATTGAACTATTGCAATATTCAGATTTTATATTATAATTGAAGCTATGAAAATAAAACTTGAAACCATCGCTAAAAAGTTGAAAATATCCGGAACAACAGTATCCCGGGCGCTGAGAAATCATCCGGGAATCAGCGATGAAACAAGGACAGCGGTCATAGAAACAGCCAACAGGCTCGGCTATAAAGTATCATATTCGCATAAGGGAAGAAAACTTCACGCTGAAAGCGCATCCCTGAAAATCATAGCTCTTATATCCGGCAGTCCGAACATTGATAACATGAACCCTATAACCCATGAGATGCTCAAAGGCGTCAGCGACGCGCTGAATATGTTCAACGGGCAGTTGACAATCGACTTCATCAATGACGAGAGGGCCAATGAAATGTCTTTCCACTCGAAGCTTTCGACCTTTGACGGAGCGATTTTCATACACAGATTTGCCGATACAACCGTAAAAAAAATATCAGAAATAATCCCCTGCGTATCATCAAATTACAGATACGAACTCCCATACGTCGACAGTACGGCCGGACAAGATATTGAGCACATGGCTTTTCTGGTGAAATATCTGCATGAGATGGGGCATTCAAATATTGGATATATAGATGTGGAACGTCCGCATCCCAGGGCGGAAGAGCGTTACATAGGTTTTATAACAGGCTTGCTCAGGCTTGGTATTGCCGCCAACAGGACAGATCTGAATATCATGAACGAAAATTTTCCAGATCAGGCGTCCAAGTTTTCGTTTGCTCTGAAAAAAATACAACAGAAAAAAGTTACAGCATGGGCCTGCGGCAATGACTATTCAGCATTCAGATTTGCGGAATTCCTCATTAAAAACGGGATTAAAGTGCCGGACGATGTCTCTATAACAGGTTTCGCCGGACTTTCCTTTCCTAATGAAGACATAAAACTGTGCACATTTAAAATACCGTTTGAAGAAATAGGCAGAGAAGCGGCAAAACACCTGGTTGACCGGATAAAACTGCCGGGAAGCCCCGCACGCCAAACGTTAATTGATTGTGAATTCATAAAAGGAAATACAGTAAAAAAACTTTCATAATAACAAAGGAAGAACAATGCGGAAAAAAAATTACATATCTGAACCATCACGTGAAATTCCCATAGTTGAAGAAGATGATGTCATAGTCTGCGGCGGCGGCCCCGCCGGAATATGCGCCGCAATAGCCGCGGCAAGACGCGGACTTAAAACAAGGCTTATCGAATCACAGGGATGTCTCGGCGGAATATTGACTTCCGGCATGATGTCCAATATAATTGATTACAGCAATAAAAAAGGCATTATCCAGGAAATCATTTCCGGGCTTGAAAAGATGGGCGCAAAAGGTCCAAGGTGTGTTTTCGATATAGAGTCCGCCAAATATTTCCTTGAAAAAATTTGCATGGAAGCCGGCGTCGCGATAAGGCTTCACACAAGCGTTACCGCCGCCATTAAGAATGAAAGAAACATGATTGAAGCAATAGTCACAGAATCAAAATCAGGCAGGGAGGCATGGAAAGCCAAAGTGTTTATAGATTGTACCGGGGACGGAGATCTGGCGGCCCTCGCCGGATGCGGGTTTGACGTCGGCAGGGAAGAAAACGGAGAAGTCCAACCCATGAGCATGTCCGCCCTTATCTATGGCACAAAAGCTTCGGATATAGGCGAATTTCTGAGACGCGGAAGCGACAGCGGGCATAAAGATCAGTTGCTGAAAGCACTGGAGAAAACAGGAAACAAATCTTCTTACAGCAAACCAACACTCTTCCAGTTGAATGATGAAGCTTTCCTTTTTATGGCAAACCATGAATACAATGTTCCGGCCGATAACGCCGAAGCCATAAGCAAAGCTGAAATTTCAGGGCGGGCCGAAATACGGCGCCATATTGAAACCCTCAAAAGTTCAGGGAATGAATGGAAAGACCTGAAAATTGGCGCTACGTCTTCATATATCGGCGTCAGGGAAGGAAGAAGAATTCACGGCCTTTACAAAATAACAGTCAAAGATATGGAAGAAGGCAAAGAACATCCTGACACGGTCTGCAAATCGACATTCAGCGTTGACATCCACTCCACAAATCAGGAAAAACACAAAGGCTACAGCAATGAGGGACACACAGTAAAACCTTATGATATTCCTCTGCGGGCACTGATAACAAAAGATGTGAACAATCTCATGACGGCTGGCAGATGCATAAGCGGAGACTTCTATGCGCATGCCAGCTACAGGGTCGTCGGCAACGCCGCCGCGATGGGTGAAGCCGCCGGATATTGCGCCGCACTCGCCGCAAAAATGAATTGCATGCCCCGGGAAGTGCCATGGACTGAAATAGCAAAGATTCTGGATAAAGAGGAGGCAAAGAAATATGCGTCAACATAATATCAAAAGGCTTTTCACACTTATCGAGCTCCTCATTGTGATAGCGATAATAGCTATACTTGCGGGAATGCTGCTTCCGGCACTGAGCAGGGCAAAAGATAAGACAAAGGCCATCGTATGCGCGTCGAACCTCAAACAATGCGGACAGCTTCTCAACCAGTACGCGGACGATGCCAATAATATCTTTCCTTCCTGTATCAACACAATAGGGGGAAACACTTTCAACTGGGCGGAATCCTTATATTATAACGATTATATCAAAACGCCTGTCGTTGGCAGGCCGTCCATATTCGTCTGTCAGTCTTACGGGCCGCATGTATGGAAAAATGATAATCAGATGTACGGCATGTGGGTCGGAGACGCGGAGCATGGAGTCCCCAGTACCTATACGGCATCAAGCGACCGTTATATGCTTGTACGGCATAAAATTGAAAATGACCGTGGGTTTCTGGCTGACAGCACAAGGGCGGAATATCAGGAATCAATCCAGCAGTCTCTCATGCTCACAAACGGGACAGGGGTATTTGTTGACAACACATCCGCAAGAGTAATACACCTGAGGCATGCACGCACTGCAAACTGCCTCTACGTTGACGGACATGTCTCGGCAAGAGACGCGAATTGGGTAACTAATGACGCACGTTATAACTGGAAATATTAACATAAAGAAAGGTTACTGAAATGTTCAAAAGACTAAAATCCGCAATTGGGATTCTCGCCGTCTTAACATGTCTAAACAGTTTCAGCGCCCAGCTTCCATACGGGCAGAACATCGCTGAACAGAAAAACACTGTGCAGAACGGCGACTGGGCCCCTGTCATACAAAAAGCCTTAAAAAATGCCAGTGAGGGACAGATAATATTTTTCCCTAAAGGCGAATACAAAACAAAAAGCCCTCTGATTATAGAAAAAAGCGTAACCCTTCTCTTTGAACGCGGCGCGAGACTCCGCGGAGAAGGCGAGGACGTCATAAGAATTGAAGCTGGAGGAAAAATCATAATTGAAGGCCTCGGAGGACAAGGCGAACTCATAAACGAATACCAAAAAGTACCTGGATATAAACAGAACGGCGGAATAAACGGAAGATCGCCATCAGTCATAAATGTTGATTTTGTACGGAAAGACGCCTCCCCTTCCCTGCTCGTAAAAAATATGTATATCAAAGGTTTCGCCGGCATTCAGGGTTATGAAGAAAAAGACAAGGGAAAGCTCGGCGATGTGGAAATTATTGACTGCCGTTTCGAGTGCACCGAAAAAGATATGGCACACAAGCACTCTGAAGTGAGAAGCCTGAGAATAGAAGGCTGCCTCCTGACGGGAACCGCCCGTTACGGGATTTACTTCACAAGTCCCATGCCGGAAGGCGCGGTAGTCAAAAACAATACCATTAAAAATATAGGTGTGACGGCAATTCAGTTGAGCGGCGGCAAAGCATCTCAAATAGACGACGGCTGCGTCGAATACCTCAGTTCAGCTATAGTTCATGACAACCGCATACTCGGCGGAGGCCACAGAGCAAAATTTACGACCGCATACATACATGGGATACTCGTCTATGGTCACAATGTATCAATTCAGGGAAACATCGTCCGCGATTTCAATCGCGGAGAACCTGTTCCCGGCGCGCCATGCGGACAGTATCTGAAACTGGAAGACGGAACTTATTTCAGAGGCGCATGGAGACAGGACGGAGATAAAAAAGTGCGCGTTGCCGGGTCTGCTATTTACGCAAAAGCCAGACAAGGGATAATCGCCAACAATATATGCTCCAACTCAGGCTGGCGTTCAGTGATAGAAGTCAAAACCGGCGGCAGGGAACCTTATGTAATGGTATGCAATAATGTCGTTGACGGACGCAGTCTTTCAATAGAGGGAAGCTTCGGTTTCGAATGCAACAGCGGTAAATCCGTATGGTCCGGGAACCTTGTTTACGACATGCCCGCGGAAGCCTTTGTCGTAAGGGGGCAGGACAGATACAATACATTCACAAACAATGTCATATTCAACGCCAAAATAGGCTTTGCGCTCCCCTACACCGCCGACAGGGCGGAGAACGAACTCATAATGAACAATCGCTTTGTAAATGTCGCCCAGCCGGTGGCCCTTGAGGATGGAAAAATCCAGAAGAGCAGCAGCGTACATGCGCTTCCTCCGCTAATAGTGACAGACATAAATCTGCTGCCTCCTCCATCGGAGAATTTACGCGGACAGCTTGCCGTAATTCTTTCACCTGACGGCGATACCGTCCTGATCTGCTCCAAACACGAAAAGGGTTACTGCTGGAAAGAGCTTAGCGGCAATTCTTCAAAAAACAGCATGATACTCAGAAAAGAATATCTGGAGACAGGTAAGAACCTGAACATAAACCCTGACCAGTCTTCCGACAAAGTAAGCGAAGAAGAAGCAAAAATGCTCTGTAATCCACAGAAAGAAGCTCAAAAATACTCAGTATTTCCCTGCGGATGGCTTGTAACCATTACTGACACTGCGCGGACAACCACTCCTTCGGCAAATGTCAATGTAAAAGATTTTCTGAAATATGACGAAAAACTTTATAAAACAGGGAAACGCTCATTGCGCATAGGAGAAGGAGACAGCCAGGTAAATTGCCAGCTCCTTCAGAGAATCAAGCTTCCCCCCGGAAAAACCTACAGGGCAAAGGCAACGATGCGCGCTACAATACCGGATAAGATTTCCATGTACATAAAATACAACGATGAAATCTTGACGGCCAGAAATAAAAAGAGAAATTCATGGGAGGATTTGTCTGTTGATTTTTCGCTTCCGGAAAACAGCAACGGAGAAGTTACTATAATAATACATGGCTCAAAATTCGGCGCAGACAGGCTCGCCTGGATTGACAATGTATCAGTTCATGAATTGAAGGAAAAAAACTGATTTCAGTTTTAATTTTCTTCCCGGCAAACCATATTCCCTGCACCAGAAAAAATATCTAGGCATCAGTTCCTTCAGGCATGGAGTGAACAGCATTATTTTCAAAAGATTTTAAATTTATTAATTTTTGAATTTTATATTGCCTATTTGCGCTTTTACTGATATTTTAAGGAGATTATATTTAAACAGTATTTTCTTTACTTTTTGGGATTTCTGAAATTCAGAGGATGTGCCTATGTTAAAAAAATATCAGATTCGGGACGACGCCCTTATTGAAAGCGACACCGCTGAAGCAAATATTCTCGCGTATGTAACACCTGATGAGGCAGATAAGAAGCACCTCATAAATGACTTGCAGATTGACGAGCATACTTTAGATTCCGCACTGGACCCCAACGAACTGAGCCGTATTGAATTCGACGCAAATCATATCGCCATAATCATAAAAAGGCCCAAGAGATACTGTTCCGCCGATAATTTCGTTCTCAAAATATCCTCAATAGGTTTATTTTTATTCCCCGATAAGTTGTTTATAGTAACCAAGGACGAAAACAATATCCTTGAAGAGCGCCCCCTCCACAAGGTGTCTTCAATAAAAGACCTGCTTCTTAAAGTCGTACACCGCTGCGTCAAGCATTTTGAAGAGCACCTGCGTGTGATAAACATGATTTCAGATGAACTCGAACAGAAGATAAACAAATCAATGGAGAACAGGCATCTCTATCATCTGTTCAGTCTGGAAAAGAGCCTGGTTTACTATCTCTATGCGATACATTCGAACAATAAAGTCATAGATAAGCTTATAGCTAACGCCGCAAAATGCGGAATGGGGCCTGATGAAATCGAAAGGCTCGATGACATACACATCGAAAACAATCAGTGCTACGAACAGGCAAATACATATTCGCAAGTGCTTTCAGGCCTCATGGACGCCAGAGTGTCCATAGTCAACAACAATCTGAATATAAGCATGAAAAAGCTTACCTACGTCATGCTGGCTATGATGGCGCCGACCCTGGTAATAAGCGTTTTTTCCATGAACGTCAAGCTTCCCCTTGATCAGGACCATTCCGCGTTTTCTTTCTGGGTGATAATGATTCTCTCTCTTCTTACTGTAATCGTCGTTTATTTCTACGCCAAACGAGAGAGAAAAAACTGAACAGTCCGGTTTTCCCAATTCAAAATATTTTTGGAACACTTGCGGGAAAACTTTCAGATACTATTGCTACGGAAAACGTCTTTCTGCCTAATGTCAGACAGGACAACTTCAAGTTCGTCCAGAGACTTCCCTTTGGTTTCAACACGGAAAAACCATGTTATGATAAATCCGGCAAACGCTGTCACGGCAAGCAAAAGAAGTACTTTTGAAATACCCCATTCCGCGCTGAGCACAGGCAGTAAAAAAACACCGGCCGCGGCGCCTGTCTTAGCCAACGCCGCGGCAAAACCGTGCCCGGACGCGCGGACGGCTGTGGGAAAAAGTTCGACAGGAAGAATGAAAGTCGTGGCGTTAGGCCCCATGTTCATAAGAAGATTGAAAACAATAAACCCCGTAAAAATCAAAGGCAGATGAGCTGACCCTCCTCCGGGCAGAAGAGACGCCGAAGCAAGGACGCAGAGCCCTGCGGACATTCCCATAAAACCCAGAAGCTGAAGCTTAATCCGGCCCAATATTTCCACCAGCAGCAAATTGAGAATAAAACCCGCTATCAAAAAGACATTGACAAAGGCCGCGCCTGTTATTTCGGAAAAAGCCCTATCCTTGACGCTGCTCCCGAAGTGAAGCATACTCCCGAGAATTATAGGAGTGAAAACACCTACCCCGTAAGTGGCTATGTCCATCAAAAACCAGGGGACGGAACAGAGAACAGTCCTCCTGATATATTTCCTCGAAAACAACGCGCTGTAGCCGAGCTCCTTTTTATGTATTTCTTTTATAAGCTTCAGTTCGGTAGAGACGATTTTCTCTATTTCCGCTTTTCTGGCGGGAAGATATCTGTGGAGTATATGAGCGGCTTTTTTGGAACGCCCCTTCGACAAAAGCCACCTGGGGCTTTCGGGTATGTTCAAACGGAAAATAAGAACCAGTCCGGCGGGCAGCACCGATATCATGAGCATCAGCCGCCACGCAAACCCGGAAGCGGGAAAAAGAAAAATGACAGCAACCCCCGCAAGCGCCGCCATAAACATGCCAAGCGCCTGAAAACTGAAACCCGCCACTATCATCCGTCCCCTCACACGGGAAGGCATAAACTCCGAAATATACGAAGCGCTGAGAGGATAGTCCGCTCCTATCCCTATCCCAAGTATGAATCTGAAAACAATAAGAGACTCGATACTCCACGCGCACCCCGTAAGCAGCGCGGCCACAATGCAGAAAGCCATATCGCCGAGATAAAAAGTTTTCCTGCCAAAACGGTCAGTCATATAACCGGTTATGACAGAACCAAGCACCGCTCCAAGAATACAGGAAACACCGAGTGCCCCGATATGCCAGGGCGTGGGCTCGTATTCAAGCTTTATCAGAGGCAAGGCTATCCCTATGATGAAAAGATCAAAACCGTCAAGAAATATCCCCATCGCCGACAGAAACCATACCTTCCAGTGGGACGGAGTCATCACCGCGTCATCCATCAGCCGGTTCAATTCTATTTCATGTGAATTCTTCATGGATTCGGCTTCTGTTGCTTTTCAAGATATACGCCGGAACCCACGATATACGTTTTGCCTTTATGCGCCGCTCTTTTAACGAAGTACAGTTTAGGGGCTTCCCTTTCACTGCCGTACTTTTTTTCACCGGGCTTTATGAAATGTCCGGCAAGCCAGCCCTGCCCGTCCTTCGACATCGCAAGTTTTATCAGCTCCCTGTTTTCAAGGGTTGGCGCTTTCTCTTTTTGAAGCTCAAAAATGTTTTTCCCTTCCCATTCAGGGATTAACGGTTCGACATAGAGAATGCCTTTTTCATCCATTACAAATATGTAAGTATCATCAAAACGGAAGAGGGAATGTTCCCTGCGGAATTCGGGAAACGCCTCGGCCCCTTTCTCCTCTATCAGTTTGCAAGCTTCATCAACAACACCCTTGACGATAGACTTCCTGAATTCCACATTTGACTTGGAAATCAGTATTATATAAGTTTTCCCTTCAGGCGTCTTTACTGCCCTGGCGTATTTGATAAGATTCTTGTCGTATTCGGGGTTCAGGACAGCTCTTATGGTATCCATTATGCCGCCGTCATTTTCTCTCTTTGCCTTCATCAGGGCCCGGTGCGAGAGAAGTTTGCCGTTTACACTGTCCATTCGGAGCGACGCATCGCCAGTGTTCCCGTTATCGGGATAAACGATGAAACTCCCTTTTTCGGGATCAATCACAAATATATCATACAGCCCGTCATTCCACTTGGAACCACGCTTTTTGAATTCGTCCAGAGCGGACACTCCTTTTCCGGCAAGCATCTGCTCAGCTTCATTGAGCATGTTCATGATTTCAGAAGCGGAAAAACTCTCCGCCCGATAGTCATTAAGCACCCCGTTAACCTGCGCTGACGCGGCAGGAAAAAATATCACTGCCGAAAAGAAAATTAACGAGACCCCCATCAGCATCTTTTCTTTCATTTTTCACCCCCATGTCCTAATCCCATGAATGTCCCATATTATAGCCCCTGAAAAAGAAAAATCTCAAAACCCTTTTCTTTTTTAACGGAAATTGAATATTGATTAAGGACAGGTCAGCTGCAATGATTTTTTCATTTGCCTATTGACAATCCATCGATTATAAGCTATAACTTTAATATAATATGATGCGTTACAGCAAATTAATGAAAAAAACAGTTTTACCCACAGCTCCTCTCGCCCGGCTGATTTTCTCAGCCCTGCTTTTCTTCTGCACCTGCACGGGGCTTTATTCAGAAAACACCATAGCCAACGGGGATTTCGAACAGCAGTCGAAAAAACCATGGACAGTGCAGTTTGCC
This sequence comes from Lentisphaerae bacterium GWF2_44_16, assembly GCA_001803225.1. Taxonomy (GTDB): domain Bacteria; phylum Verrucomicrobiota; class Lentisphaeria; order Victivallales; family GWF2-45-14; genus GWF2-44-16. The sequence continues at coordinate 39,619 of MHBF01000204.1, forward strand.
GGAGACAATCAGAAAAACTCCGAACTGGAAGCGGAACTCGATAATACAACATTCCATTCCGGCAAGTCATCAATACGGCTGAAAGGTAAATCCGCCTACCTTTCTTCCGGTTCAATCAGAGTCCTGAAAAATACGAAATACAGACTCAGCGGCTGGATAAAGACATTCAAAGTGCCCAGAGCGGAAATACGTCTCACGGGAAAGGATAAGAACAACAAACCCTCCGGAGTGGAAGTTTCGATCGGCGTATCCGACACCAGAAATTGGACATATAATGAAACGGTTTTTGACAGCGGTGAATCCGAAACCGCAACAATCCAGCTGCTCCTGCCATCCCTGGAAAGCGGTACCGCATGGTTTGACGATATAATTCTTGAAGAAGGAGCAAAATCCCAAAACGCGAACCTCCTGTGGAACAGTTCTTTTACAGCCTGCACAAACAGCGGCATACCTGACTACTGGTCCGTAAACGCCGAGGCCTTGCTTGAAACGGAAGACTGGAGCAGCGGACGATATTATGGAACAGACCCGTCCCAAACGCCCCCCGTCAAAGATGTGAAAGTTCTTCGCGTATGCAAGCCGGCCACTTCCCCCCCTATCACCCTCAGCAGCAATAATTACATAAAACTCCTCCCGCAGGGAAAATACACCCTCTCCGCATACATGAAAGCTGATAAAAACGGCCTGATTGTATATGGCGGCGGCAAGGATGGAAAAGAGAAAAAGCTCAAAATCTCGACCGAATGGAAAAGATATTCTTTTACTACAGAAATAAAGGGTTCCGACTTTTTTTCACTGACGCTTGAAAACCCTGGCACTCTCTGGATTTCGGCGCCGCAGTTCGAGGAAGGCACAGAGACAACACCTTTTTCAATTTCAGCGCACGACAAGATCAAAATTCCCGAACAATCCGAAGCCCAGTATAATGAAACGCCGTCTTTCCAATGCGCCGTTACTGAAACGCCTCCCCTGATCGATGCCTCGCTCAATGATCAATGCTGGAAAAACGCGTCCACCATTTCCGTATTCAGAGACAATGAAAGCGGAAAACAAGTTGAAACCGGACTGCAAGTCTCAGCTCTGAGAGATAACGACAATCTCTATGTCGCATATAAAATACCTCTGCGGAAATCAGAAAAACTTAAAACTGAACAGAGTTCCATGAGTGAAAACGATATCTTCAAGGAAAATTCCGATATCGCCGAACTCTTCATTTCCCCCCTCCCGTCATCCAATATATACTACCACTTCGCCGTCAATACCTCAGGCAAAATATATGACGCGGCAGGAAAAAACAACGAATGGCAAAGCGGTTGGAACGTGAAGACAGCCAGGGAAAACGACTTTTTTATCGTAGAAGCAAGCATCCCCCTGAACTGCCTTTCGCTCCGCAGGGAACAGCCCTTCTGCGGCGTCAACTTCTGCCTGACACATTACGAACAGGGCAAAGTCGAATATCTTTCCTGGACAGGCAAATCATCCTACCACCAGCCTGAAAATTTTGCGAAGCTGACCGGTCTTTCAACAGAGAAACTCAAACACCTCTTCTGGAACATTGACAATATGCAGTTGAAAAAAGACGTTGGAAATTCATACACGCTATCCGCATGGCTGAGCTCTGAATCATCTTCCTCGGGCGATTTCAAATGCATCCTCGACTGCCCCGGGCTTCTTCCGCCTTTTAGCGCCGAAAAGGATTTCAACATCGAAAACGGGACCGCGCAAATCACTTTTGAAAAATTGCCGGAAAACCTCATTGCTTCAGGAAAAATTCTCCGCATGAGATTGTTTGACCGGGACGGTAAAAAAACGCTCGCGTCTTTCTGGCAGACCCCCTCGGCCATTTCCTCGCCTAAGCTTTCAGTTGGAGGGGACAATATCCTCTCCGCTCTCCTTGAATTCGCGCACTATACAGACAGCCCCGACGCCCTGCTCAGAGTGAACTGGAAAATAAAGAAACCCGTTGATATCGTCATAAAAGAAACGGAATGCGGAAAACCTGACGGAAACGGAAAAATAATAAAAACCGCCAATATCAAAACGCCCGGTTTCTCTTATATCACAATCCCGATAAAGGAACTGCCCCGCGCTCCTTATAAAATCTCCGTGGACGCTCTTCAGGATAAGAAGGAAATAGCCGCGGCGTCTGATACTCTCATGAAAATCCTCCCCGGTCCCGTCGATATCAATGTAAACAGATTCAAGCGCTGTCTATTCATTGATAATATGCTTTCCGTTAATAATTATTACACCCTGCCGCCTCTGGAGAAAAACGCAAAGCCCGGCATTTTTCTCGGACAATTGAAGGAGCAGGGCTTTAAAACAGTTCTTCAGTCCATCCCGTGGGATATTGAACCGGGAGATAAAAGTCTCAAGGATTTAACGGAATCATGCGCGGAAAATCAAATCAGGGTCATCCTTAAAATAGATTCCGCCTTTAAGAAAAAAACGGCATTCACGGTTTACAAAGAACAAACACTGAAACTGATTAATAAACTGAAAGACAATCCCTCCATAATCGCATGGTATATTCTTGATGATTTATCCGCACGGAACTGGGAAAAAAACAACGGTTTCAAAGAGACTGAACTGACAAACCTGATTGACGCGGTAAAGGACACCGATCCACTGAGGCCGCTTATAATAGGGTGGGATAAAAACGAATTTCTGAATTCGGAAGACGCCCTGCCCTACGGTTTTTCCAATAAAATAGACATCTGCGGAATAACGTTTTTCCCGTTTCCGGCCACTCCACTCCCCGAGCTTATGAAGGACTTCTGCAAAGCGGCCCAGAAAGCAAACGAAGCCGCGGCCATCTGCGGCAGGCCCGTTATTTTCACTCTCCGGACTTTCGGAAACAACAGCGCGGCGCATGAACCAAGTCCCGAAGCGCTGCGTTTCATGTCTTATATAAACATCATCTGCGGTACGCGCCTGAACGTATTTGACGGAAACGGCGGAAAGCCAATGTACAGCGGACTATGGGATATGGAAAAAAATTTAAATTCAGAGTTCAAATACCTTGCGGAAAACGTCTTCTCCGGAGACGCAAAGCGCATAACTTCCGCTGAAACGACCAATCATATTTATTATGCCATTTGGCAAAACCGTGATAAGTTTTACATTATCGCGGCAAACAGAAACGAGAAAGCCACAGAATTTTCCATGAACCTGAACGCCATCTGTCCAAGTCCCTTTTCCTCCTTCGCTTCGCCCTTTGAACAATCCAACGGCGAAATAAAAAACGGCATCCTCACAGAAAAACTCCAGCCCCTCCAGGCAAAACTCTATCTCCTGAACACCAGCCCCCGCTGACAAAGGATATAAGAAGGGCACAAGATCTAAAAAAGAGCTTTTTTTCAATCTTGCCTATTGACATTTCATCCTTACCGCATATAATGTATATACACAATCATTATATTTCAATAAGGAATAATCCCGATGACCAAGTGGGGTCAAGTATACAAGCCGTTGAAAGCGGCTATCTTAGGCAAAAAGCTGAAAGCCGGGGAGAGTTTTTACACGCTGGATACACTCTGTGAGAAATATAATGTCAGCAAAATAACAGCCCGAAGAGTTTTGCGCGAATTAAAGCTGGAGGGATTGCTCAGTTCGGCCGGACGGCGCGGAACAGTTGTAACTGATCCAGGGAAAAATAAAGGTAAAAATATTCTGGTTTGCCTGCCAAGTTCAAGTGATGTGGACAACAGCGTTTACAAGTATTTCCAGGGCTTTTACCACATTGAAAAAAATTGCCCTTTTAAAATTTTCCCCGTTCAATTGAAATATCTTCAGGAAAAATATAAACGTATAAATGATGAAGTCGTGCTCTCCGCCGGTTTATGGGTCGGCGAAGACAAAGACGGCAATGCGATAGAAGATATTACTAAGTTTAATTTTCTCACTTCAAAATTCAATCCGGTACTGATAGGAAGCTATAAAAACTTCAACGGCATCCCTTCTGTCGGTTCAGATTATTATAAGGGATTTTATGATATGACAGCTTTTGTTGTTGGCAAGGGACACAAGGATGTGGCATTTGTCAGCCCGGGCCACATTCAACTGCGCCATGCCCCGCGCTTCAAGGGATTTTTTGACGCGCTGACAGAGGGCGGAGCTCCATTCCGGCCGGAGTTGTTGAAAAGCAACCCTAAACGGGATGCTGAGGGAATAAAACAGATTATGAATGAATTGCTCAGTCTGCCGAGGCCGCCCAGCGCGGTGATTTGTTCAAGCGATAATTTTGCGTTGATGATTTTAGATTATTGTGAAGAGAAAGGGATTAAAGTACCGGATGATCTTGCCGTAACAGGATATGATAATATTGGAATAAGTTCAATTTCTGCTCCGCCTTTGACAACGATAGACGGCAGGGTTGAACTGCAGAGCCGGATGGTCGTCCATCTCCTTGAAAAAAGAATGGGCGGGATTGATATATCCGACGAATACGTAAAAATAGATCCCGTACTTGTAATCCGCAATACAGTATAACTATATCGCACATAAAAGAAGGAGCTCTGAGATGAAACGAAAACACCGGGATAATAAAAATATATTTATTAGAACCCTCTTCACTCTTATCGAATTGCTGATTGTCGTTAGCATCATGGCAATCCTTATGGCAATATTGTTCCCGGCGTTGAGCACGGCGCGCAACCAGGCCAAGGCAATCAAATGCGTCAACAACAAGAAGCAGATCGGGCTCATTTTTGCGATGTACAGCCAGGAGCAAAATGATTTTATGCCAACCTGGCGTTGGGGCGGGGCTTCTGTTTATGAGCGCTGGTATCAGGCTATTTATCTTTCGGGACATTCCAAGATGACCCGATTGGACCAATATTTAGGCTGCCCGACACCGAACCCTGTAGGCGGAACTGTAACAAAAGGAGAAACTCTCGCATATAATATGAGACTTAGCGATTTGAAAATTCTTATGGCAAATACTCCATCAAAAAAGTTTCTGGTCGGGGACTGCTCTGCCGGTTACTGGTTCCGTGAAGATCTGACTTACAGGATTTCCAGCAATTTCAATCCGGCATCCAGCAGTACATACGGTTTTTATCCCTGGCACAATAATTTAACTTCAGGCTCCATGCTCTACCTTGATGGACACGCAAATCTCCTGAAGGTGACAAATCTTGATATACCGTCGGCTGATGGCTGGTGGTTTATGACTTACAGCAATTACTAATTAAATATATACAGGAGGGCATCAAATGAGGAAGCTTCTATTTTCGTTTTTTATCGGGACAATGTTATGGAACCTATCCGCGGGAGAGGCTTCATGGGAAAAAACTGAAATCGCGGGATGGGAAGCAATTGTCTTAAAAAATGATTCTGTAAGCCTGACTATCGTTCCGCGTCTGGGCGGACGGATTGTTCAGCTCTGCCCTAAAATTTTTGGACGGAATATTCTGCATACTTTCAATGATAAATTATCTTTGGACCCTCGAAATGAAGAAACGCTTCAATTCAAGTCCAGAGTCGTGGCAGGCGTGAAATTTCCGGCCTACAACAATTACGGTGGAATGTACTTTATAGCTCACGAAAACGGCATCCCCATGAATATACAGCACACCAAATATGAACTGCCGGGAAATTTCTGGGGCACCGCGTTTGCCTACAACATAAAAAAGGAAAATTCAGATATAATATATTCTCAAACTGGCAAAGAAGGGAATCTTGAAGTCACAATTAAAATCACACTATGGGGAGAGTCGCCCGGTTTCAAATTGGAAATGACATACAGGAATCTCGGCAATGAGGCATTTCAGGAACGCATCAGAAATCATGCCCTCTGTATGCTTGTCCCCGGCGAAGATGAAAAAATAATTCATTTTGACGCGGGGCGCGTAAATGAATATTATCTTGACAAATGGTACTGCAAATATTACTCTCAGGATCTGGGGCCTTCCGACTGGTGGGCGTTCTACAACACTAAATCCGAAGCGCTTATGGTAATGCGTCCGTCAGGTGTGCCTCTGGATATGATGTACTTCTGGAAAGGTGACGGCGGGCTTTTCACTCTTGAACACTTCGCGTCTAAACTGATATTCAAGCCTGGGGAGGCGCATACTCTGAACATTGATTTTGCTTTTCTCAAAGGGCTGAGCGGAGCTTCACTTGTCAATGGGAATGTCTGCATAGACCAGCAATTTCAGGGGAAAACCCTCACTTTTGACGGGCTTGCCGTGAAAAAGGCAGGAGAGGGAAAATATCAGGTGAAAGGAACAGCTTCGGACAACAACGAAAAAAAGATAAAATTCGATACTGCCCTGGGCTGTACCAAAGATAAAGTCTCAGACACAAAACTGGAACTGCCTGAAACACTGACGCGTCCGGTAACTCTTGCATGCGACTACTATTTTGAAAACAGAAAAATCGCGTCTGTCAGCAAATACTTCCCTGAAGAACGGGTTTACAGGAAATACCCGCGGCCCGCGGAAAACCATACTTCCCAAATATTCGGCGATACTCCCGGTTTTATGCTCTGGGGTGACGATTCGATGAGAAAAATCAGCTTCAATGAAACGCCTTCAGTGAAGATACCGGTTTCAAAGGGAATTGAGCTTTCCGCCGCATCCAATGAAAGGGAGTCGTATCAGATATTATTTAAGGCGAAGAAGCCTTTCAACAATCTGGAGTTTGCTGTATCCAGTCTCAAAGACAACAAGGGCCATGTCATCCCTGAAACAGACATCAAAATCCACAACGTGCTCTACTATTCAGAGAAAGATAAAAAGTATCCTGACGGCTTACTGAAAAACAATCCCTTTGATCTGAAAGACGGCGATCAGGCCCATATATGGCTGACTGTTTACGCGCCACCGTTCACCTCTCCCGGCGCTTATAACGGAACGATAAAGATTTCGGCAGATGGAAGTCCAGGAGTGGCATCAATACCTCTGACTTTTAATGTTTTCGACTTTCAATTGCCTTCGCCGAGGACACTGCGGACATTTACTGATTTTCAATCCTATCGTAACTCCACCGCTGTAAATGATATTTACGATGGCAAACTAAACAAAGAAAAGTGCAGGCAATTGGCGGAAGAGTATTACAATCTCGTTGCCGAATATAATCTTTCAGGAAATCACCTGCCTGATTTTCCTGAAGTACGCAAGGATTTCAGGGCAAAATACAATACAATTGCGGCTACTTACAACACACCGTCCGCAATTGACGGCAATCCGCGTTTTTCGCCCGAATACTACCGTTTGTTCTGGAAGAGCTATCTCAACAAACTGGAACTGCATAAGAAACTGGGGATTTACGATATTTCAATCGCAAAGGTATGGGATGAACCCCACGCGCCGGATATAGCAATGGTTAAACGGACAGCCCTTATGCTTCGCGAATTTGACCCGCAGGTAAAAACATTTATCGCCTTCAGGCCCGACAAGGATTTAGACGGTCTGATAGATATATGGTCGCCGGGTTTTGAACTTTGGCTGCAGAATTTTGACACCGTGCAGGAATGCATCAAACGCAAAGAAAAAGTCTGGATTTACGGTCATGACTACGTACAATTCGATAACTATGACCCGCTGAAGCTCCGCGCCAATTACTGGAGTTTCTGGAAGTACGGCATAACAGGCACTCATCGGTCTTACGGAAACGGATTGAAATACTTTATACACGACAATAAAAGTGAACTTTATCCGTATCCCACAATCAGGATGGCCGTTACCAGGGACGGCATTGATGATTACGAATACCTCGTGATTCTCAGGGATCTGCTTAGTGTCTTGAAAAATTACCCGCAGCATGAGAACCTGATTAAAGAAGCTGAAAACATAATCAAAAATGTCCACGGCATGGTTAATTTCCCCAGCAATATGACCAATGATCCGCAGGATATCAGCGAAAACAGAAAGCAGATCGCGGAAACAATCGTAAAAATACGCAAAGTCCTTGATAATGAATCACCCATGTTGAAATTTTAACACGAGAAGGGATAACCGGCTTATGCACAGCAGATGGATACTGATTTTTTTCATGACAGTTTCTGCGGTTTCAGGGCTCCGGGCATTTGAAGTTCCGCTCAAAGACACTGCGATTAAGGTGGATTGCGGAAGCACAGCCATGCCAAGCTGTTCCCTTGCCGCCTCTGAACTTCGGGATTATCTAAAAAAGATCAGCGGCATTGAGTTGCAGATAACAAAAAATTTCGATGATACAAAGAGCACGATAATTATCGGTTATGGCGAAATTGCCGCAAAATACGGGATAAAGGCAGACGATATTCCGTCTGGTGGATTTAAGATTGTTGTCAGGCCGGACATCAGAAAAGTTTTTCTTCTGGGCAATGATAACGGCAATCCGTTTTATCGCGGCGCGATGTGCAACAGGGAATATGATTTCGGCAGTCTTTACGCTGTTTATGAACTGTTGGACCGCTGGGGCTGCCGCTGGTATTGGCCCGGGGAGATTGGAGAAGTAATTCCTGAAATAAAATCCCTGATTTTGCAGGATGGAGAACAGATAATTGTCCCGGATTTTTCCGACCGCAATTTCTGTGTATCGCCAACACCTCCGGAGTTTTGGGGAAAACAGGAAAAATGGTCTGACAAGCAGAAGTCACAAGCGGAAACCGCTTTCAGAGAATATCGTCTCTGGGCACTGCGAAACCGCGCGGGCAATACTCTTGCTTACGTGAGCAGACATCATTATCCCGACTGGTTCGCTCTCTGGAATAAAAAACACCCTGAATATCTGGGATTGTACAGAGGAAAACGAGGTTGCGACGCGCAGCCTGAACGTTCAAAACTCTGTACTTCAAACCCGGCAGTCGCTGAAGCCGTCGCGCAGTTGGCTGTGGATTATTTTCAGAAAACCCCTTCGGCGGTGTGCTATTCCATTTGCGAACAGGACGGTTCACCGGGATTTTGTGAATGTCCCAAATGCACGGAACTCAATGGAAAAATCTCGCCCTTTGACAAACTTCCATCCCTGAGCGACCGTTATGCTTTGTTCTGGAACAGTGTCGGAAAGATTGTACGTGAAAAATGTCCCGGCAAATATCTGGGCGTCTATGTTTATTCCCGTTATTCAGCCATTCCTGAAACAGTAAAAAAACTGGACCCGGCATTGCGTCTGGTATTATGCAACGGATGCCGGATTGACTGGCATATATACCGTTATCTTGTGGATGGGTGGGGGAAATTAACGCCAAACCCTACATGTTTTTATCTGACACCCATACCGGGGGCTTATGGTTCAAATTTCTTTTCCTATCCCTGGTGTGCGCATGAGAATATATCAAAGGCAATGAAGTATTTTAAAGAGCATAACGTGGCAGGTTACAGGGCGCCCGCATATTCGCTGGATGCCAACTGGATTGCGGCGGCCCCCATGCATTACCTCTATGCAAAAGCTTCATGGAAAGCCAATATTGATACAGACCGTGAAATGAGGGATTTCTGCCAGATGTTTTTCAAAGAGGCATCGGAAAAAATGGCGGATTACTTTAAAACACTGGAAGCTGCTTTGAAATCACAGTTTAACACGGCGGAAATAGAACGCATGAACGCGGAAGCGGAAACTCTGGAAAATCAGGAATCTTTCAGCGCCGAATCCGTGCAGAAACTTTATTCCCCTGAATTGGTCAGGCAGCTCAGGGCAAAACTTGAAGACGCATTGAAAGAGTCTCAAACCCCTATTGTCAGGGAAAGGATTGCTCTGTTCATGCAGAATATACATTTTCTTGAGCTCGACATCGCAGCGTCAAAAGCTTATCTCAAGTGGCATTCAAATCCTTCAGGTGAAAATAATCTATCAGAGTTAACCCGGATTTGCCGTCAGCGCGCGGAACTGCTCTCATCAATCAATCCGTTCTCCGGCGTAATCGATTTCGGCATGGCCTTTCAGCACGACCGCGACGGAAGAGCTTACAACTTTAATTTTGAAAATGAAAAATTAACATTCAAAGACTCTTTTGAAAAGAAACGTCTGAACAGATGGGTTGAGTATTCCTTTTTCGAGGGCATCAGCAATGAAAAAGCCTCTGACGGGACTTCCAGCATTAAGCTGAGGGTTTCCGGCAAAGGCGAAACGGCATTACGGCGAAATATAAAAGTGATACCCGGCAAAGAATATAAAATATCCTATGACACTTTGCTGGAAGACAGCGCTTCCGTTCTCCGCATGCGCATTACCGCAGGCAACAAAACATTGCTGAACTCTTTAACACAGTCCCCTGCCCCTGACAAATGGGTACATACCGAAAAAACATTTAAGGCATCTCCCGACACAGATAACATCACCATTTATTTTATAGTATACGGCAAGAAAACCGACACTAAAATTTATCTCGACAACGTAGAATTATACAGGATGGATTGAAGCCGTAATTTTATCTCGTCCCGGAAACTTCGGTGTTCAGGGCCTTGAAGAAATCATCCATAAAACTCGCTCTTATCGCGGCCAGCGAACGGCCTGTTTCTGTCAGCATTTTCCCGGGGACGTTGCGGAGCTTTACGAGGTATTCGCGGTAGGCCGTGTCGCCGGAACTGTAGGCTTCAGAGGCAAGGGCTTCCTTTTCGGTATTGTGCAACTTCGCGCCCGTCCTTCCCGCGAAATGAAAAGCCCTGCCAATGCCGACCGCTCCGATTGAATCGAGTTTGTCGGCATCATAGACTATTTTTTCATTGAGCGTTTCGGGCCTGTTCTGTCCGCGGTAACGGTGGCGGAGTATGCAGAGCGAAATTTCCTTCTGCATCGCGGTGTCGGTGAAGCCGCATTTTTCGAGAAAAGGGATTGCTAGTTTCGCGCCGTATTCGGCATGGCATATCGCACCGTTCGCGGCCAGTTCTTCGGGACGGGCTATGTCATGAAGCAGGGCGGCAAGTTCAACAATGCGGACATCGGCGCCGCTTTCCCTTTCCAGTATAAGTCTGGAATTTTGAAGCACCCTTGTAACATGCTCGAAATCATGGCATCCGGGAGCACTTTCAAGATGTTCCTCCACAAGCGAGGAAAGGTGTACAAATTTTTCAGTATACGTTTTATCGTCCATAGGGATTTTTCAGAGATTGTAAATCCCGGCTTTGTATTTTGAGAGGTTTTCCGGGACTTTGAACCATTCCACAGTTTCGGCAAGACCTGCTTCCAGTGAATACCGGGGTTTCCAACCGGTAAGCTCTGTTATTTTTTTATTCGAACCGAGAAGGCGGCGGACTTCGCTTTTGTCCGGCCTGATCCGCTGGGCGTCCTCTTCTATTCCGGCTTTCGGGTTTATCATTCCGATAAGCTGTTTTGCGACATCGCCTATGGCATGCTCCGTCTGAGCGGCAATGTTGATTTCCTCTCCGATTGTTTTATCGGACTCAGCGATTTTGACGAAAGCATCGACTGTATCTTTGCAGTAATTCAAATCGCGCGTCGGAGTAATATCACCGAGTTTAATTTTCTGAATTCCGGAGAGAAGCTGTGTTATCACGGTCGGGATGAAAGCCCTTGCCGACTGGCGCGGGCCATAAGTGTTGAAGGGCCTGACGATAGATACCGGAAGCTCAAAGGAACGGTAAAAGGATTCCGCAAGCCTGTCCGCTCCGATTTTAGTGGCGCTGTAAGGGGACTGTCCCTGATAAGGATGCTTTTCGTCGATGGGAACGTATTGAGCGGTGCCGTAAACTTCGGAAGTCGAAGTGACAAGGAGTTTTTCAACATTCAGGTCACGGGAGGCCTGGAGCACATTCAGTGTGCCTTTGATATTTGTATCGACATAAGAATCAGGGGAATGGTAACTGAAAGGAATTGCGATCAGCGCGGCGAGATGAAAAACCACATCGACATTTTCAATAGCTTTGCGAACGCCGTTGGGGTCGCGTATGTCTCCGGCGAAAACTTCCATGTTTTTCAGTTTTTCACCAGGCAAACTGTCGAGCCATCCCCATGAATTGAAGGAATTGTAATAGACAAAAGCCTTAACGCCGCCCGCTTTTTCCAAAAGAAGCTCCGCAAGGTGCGAGCCGATAAAGCCGTCAGCGCCAGTAACCAGTACTTTTTTATTTTTTAAATCCATAATAAATACTCCCCGCACTTTCAGGCAAAAAGTTATTCTTTGAAATGCCAAAATGCAAGAACGGAACCACGGAATACTCAGAATACTCGGAAAGAAAGAGAAGATTTAAAAAAAAGCTCTTAGAAATATCTTAATTTTTCCGTGTCTTCTGTGTGTTCCGTGGTTTTATATCTTTTTCCCAATCCGTGCGAAAGCTGTTTCACTTCAGTTCGTCATTGAGAAAAGCTTCCCCGACCAGACTTTTTTCCTTCAGGACATTCCTTATCTTATAAACTTCATATTCGCAGTCTCGATACCTGTTTTTGTAAAGAGCGAATTCCCCGCCAAGTATTTTCAGTTCGCGCAAAATACGGGAATGTGACGCTATCTGTCTCAGAAGAAATCCCATCCTGTCTTTCTTCCTCTTTGAAACTTTCAGATTATGAGATCTGTCCCTGCTGTAAGATAACTTTCTGTTTTCCCTTTTCTTTCGAACGCGCCTCTTCTCCATTTCTCGTTCTCCTCTTTTTTGTTAATATTGCAGGAGAACGCCCATATACTAAAAAGGCGTGCCCCGATCGCACTCAGTCTGGGGTAGTAGCATACCCTGCAAAGAATACGATAAGGCACGCCACGCCTGTGGCGTACCATATGACATTGTTTCTTTGCAGGAAAGCGCTACTTTTCAGACTGAAACATTTGCCAATGGCAACAAATCTAATTTTTCTAAAAACTGCTTTTAATCTATAATAAGTTCCCTTTTTCTTATTCAAACTATTATTAAAAGTACCCTCTTTCCGAGAAGAAGACAAATCCAGTTTCTTAAAAAGTAGAAACGCCAGAAAAATACTCCAGAAGCCAGAGTCCCATAAAAGTTCATTACAAGGCTGAGAAAAAATGAAAAATCCACTTGTTATTGGATGTTTTCGATATATATTCCAAACTTCTCTGTTCTTTAAAGTATGTAAAAATATTCAAAATATAAGGAAGGTCAATAATGGAGAATATGATAGTTGTGGCACAGGCGGCAGGCGGAGCTCCGGCGGCAGGCGGCAGTATGTTGGGAATACTGGGGCCTATTCTGATTTTCGGTGTAATGATATTTTTTCTTTTCAGGACCCAGCGCAAAGAGGCAAAACGCAGGCAGGCCATGCTTGAGGCCATAAAAGTCGGGGACAAGGTTGTTACCGGCGGCGGCATTTACGGCATAGTCGCCACTGTCAAGGAAAAGTCCTATATAGTAAAGATAGCCGATAATGTAAAAGTTGAAATAACGAAAACCGGGGTCAGCACGGTTGTTACAGAAGAAACACCGGCCGCAGTTGAAGAGGAAAAGGGTTCAAGGAAGCTGCCCAAATATGATAAAAAGGACACAGAGTAAAAAGGAATAAGCGAGGATGAATAAGAAACCGGTACTTTGGAGATCGATATTCGCGCTGGTTGTAATTGCGGTTTTTGCTTTGTCAATATACCCGCTGACCCCGCGTGATTTCTATGATACGCTTGAAGGAATGCTCTCTTTCAAAGCTGACGCAGCCACTAAGAAAGAACAGGTAAAAAAAGCCATAGCGCTGGCCAAACAGAAACAGGCTGCGGATAAGGGACTCTACCCTTCAATAGCAATAGAACAGGCACTGAACGAAGAAGGGCTCGACCTGACGGAATTCATCAAGGGCCAGGGCATCAGCGATAACCGCGACGTAATAGGCGCGGTGAGGAAAAACGCCGGAGGCTCCATAAGACTGGGACTCGATCTGAACGGCGGCGCTGAATTCATTCTCGAACTCATTCCCGATGAAAAGGCAGACGCTTCAGCCGAAGCAACAAAAGATAAAAAGCCCAAATCACTGAATCAGGACTTCGAGCGTTACAGGGACATAGCCATTGAGATACTCCGTAAACGCCTCGAAAGCCAGAATATATTTGAAACAGAAATATCCCCCTCCGGAAGCAAATATATATCATTGAGAGCTCCCATCGTCTCAAAAGACGAAAAAGTCAAGCTCATGAACCTTATCAAAATGTCGGCCAAGCTTCAGTTCAGGCTTGTGCACAAGGACAATGACAGGCTCGTGAGTGAATATGAAACAAATCCAGAGAAATCTGTAGCCCCTCCCGGGTATCAGAGAATGGAACTTCTCGATATCCAAAAAGGTAAACGCCCGGTAAAGAAAATATATTTTGTTCAGCTCCGTCCTGAAATGGACGGCAAGAACATAGTTGAAGCGTTTCAGACGACAGACCAGTACGGACAGAGACAGATAAATCTGGAATTCAACACAAAAGGCGCAAAACGCTTCGGAGAAGTCACATCACAGAATGTAGGGCGGATGCTGGCCATAGTCCTTGACAGCAAGTTGTATTCGGCACCCGTGATACAGACGGCTATTGAGGGCGGAAACGCCGTCATAACCGGCCAGTTCTCAAGGGAAGAAGCGGACAATATAGCCAATGCTCTTGTCAGCGGCAGTCTTCCGGTAAGAATCGAAATTGAAGCTGTTTTCGACACCGACCCGACCCTGGGGGCCCAATCAGTTGAAAACAGTATTTACGCCGGGATAATAGCCACGCTGGCAGTAATGGTTTTCATGCTCATTTACTATCAGAGGGCCGGAATTATAGCCAATATCGCGCTGGTAATAAATATAATCCTGCTTCTGGGCGCGCTTGCCGCGTTTGAAGCTACACTCACTCTTCCCGGTATTGCCGGTATAATACTTACAATAGGTATGGCCGTCGACGGCAACGTGCTTATCTATGAACGCATAAGGGAAGAATTGGAAAAGAACAAGTCGCTCCTGAACGCCGTTGAATACGGATATCACAGGGCCTTTACCACAATTGTGGACTCAAACCTTACGACCCTCATAATCGCGGTAATCCTGATGTGGGTTGGAACAGGCGCGATAAAAGGTTTCGGCGTTACCCTGGCCATCGGTATTGTTACGACTATGTTCACTTCGCTTTTCATCACACACCTGCTTTTTGACCTCATGGGGAGATTTACGAAGTTCGCGACTCTCAGGATGTTCAAATTCTTCTCCGTGCCCAGTTTTAATTTCATGGCATTGCGCTATCCGGCCTATATTTTCTCCGGACTCTTGATACTTGTCTGTATCGGGGATGCCGCATACAGGGGCAAAGACATTCTGGGCGTTGACTTCACAGGAGGCACACAGATTATCCTTGATTACAAGGAAAGGGTGTCTGAAGCCGAGATACAGAAAACACTTCAGGACGCCGGATTGAACGCCAAGGTTTCCTACAAAACATCCAGTTCGATAAAGGACAACAGGAAGCTTGAAATATTTTTCAGGGACAAGGATCTCAAAACTGCCGGCAATCTCACAGACCCCAAAGCTATGGTAAGCAAAATATTGAATACAAAGTTTCCGAAAGCCGATTACGGAGGCGGACAGGAAATTACGGTCGGAGGCTTGATAGGCTGGGAATTTACGAAGTCGGCAATATGGGCGCTGGTACTGGCGTTCGGCGGCATCACGATATATATGTCAATAAGGTTTGAGTTCACTTATGCTCTCGGCGGCATTATCGCGCTTTTCCACGACTCGATTGTATCTGTAGGGATATTGCTTCTCTGCGGCGGTGAGATATCAATGTCTGTCATAGCGGCAGTGCTTACCATCATAGGTTTCTCCATCAACGATACGATTGTAATATATGACCGTGTCAGGGAAAACCTCCAACTTATCAAGAATAAATCCTACATGGAAATAATCAATCTGAGCGTCAATCAGACCCTCAGCAGAACTCTGCTTACGTCATTTACAGTACTGGTTGTGCTGATAGTGCTTTTCTTCATGGGAGGTATAGCACTGAGCGACTTCACCTTTGTCATGCTCATCGGTGTAGTTACAGGTACATATTCCACGGTTTTCATAGCCAGCCCGATCGTTCTCCTCTGGCACAAGGAAAGAAAAACAGAGAAAAGCCCGGAACAGCCTTCAGCCGCGGCAGAGGAAAAGCAGATAACAAGCTGAGTATTTTCCCGGTACGGCAAAAGCCGATACCGTTCATTTAACCGTTTTTCATGAAAGATGCTGCCGTCAATGACGAAGCGTCGCTTCCACAATTTTCATTTTCATTGATAAAGGTACTCATAGGAGGATTCCGGGAAAGGAATTCGACTATTGTGATGCCGTCTTCAGGGCTCACTGTCAAAGTAAAGCAAATGGCAGTTCTCGCTCTTCATTCTTCTTGCGTAGTCAGAAAAACATTTATTGAAGAATAAATCGGCAAGAATAAATGAACTTTATTCCTGCCGATAATAATGTCCTGTCAGATTTTTTCCTGCGCATGATAATGCGTATGGAGAAGTTTATGGGATTTCTCGCCAAGCGGCTTTTTCAGGAATTCCTCATAAATCTTTTTTATGTCAGGATTTTCATGAGATTTCCGCAACTTCTTTCCTTCATCCTCACGGTAAAGGGCGCTTATTCTGGCATTTCTGACTTCGTCATTGGTTTGCCTGGGCTGACCTCCGCCGCCGATGCATCCGCCAGGACAGCACATGACTTCGATAAAGTGATAGTTTGCTTTGCCTTCCACTATCTTTTCCATGAGCTTTTTGGCATTGCTCAGTCCGTGCGCTACCGCGACCCGGACTTCCACGCCTTTCAGGAACGCCCACTCAGGCACAGTGCTTTCGATTTTAACAGAAGCTTCCTTTACACCTTCAAGTCCGGCAATCGGAGTAACATGAAGTTTCGGGAATGGGAAATCTTTCCCTGTTACAATTTCGTAAACCGTGCGGAGGGCGGCTTCCATCACACCACCCGTATTGCCGAAAATATCAGCCGCGCCGGAGGATTGTCCGAGAGGCGAATCCATGACACCGTCTTCCAACTGATCAAATTCCAGCCCGGCCTGCCGTATCATTCTTCCCAGTTCACGGGTGGTAAGCACTATATCAACATCCTGACAGCCGCTGCTGTTCATTTCAGGGCGTTGCGCTTCATATTTTTTAGCGGTGCAGGGCATGACTGAAACGACCACTATATCTTCAGGCTTTCTGCCTATTTTTTCGGCGTAGTAAGTTTTTGCTATCGCTCCGAACATCTGCTGAGGCGATTTGCATGTGGAAATATTCGGCAGTATCTGCGGGAAGAAAGCTTCAGCGTAATTTATCCATCCTGGCGAACAGCTGGTAAGCATTGGAAGAGCGACGCTTTTATCCTTATCGACCAAGGCCTTTTTCAGGCGTGTCAGGAGTTCCGTGCCTTCCTCTATGATTGTAAGGTCCGCCGTAAAATTGGTATCGAAAACCGCGTCGAAACCGATTTTGCGCAGGGCTGTTACCATTTTGCCTGTTACAAGCGTACCGGGTTCATAATCGAAACATTCTCCGAGAGCGGCGCGGATTGCCGGGGCGGTCTGGACAACGACAAACTTATCAGGATTGTCGATGACTTTCCATACATCATCTATCTGGTCTCTTTCTGAGATCGCGCCGACCGGACAAATTGCCGCGCATTGTCCGCACTGCACGCAAGTCACAGAATCAAGCTTACTGCTGAAAGCCGGTCCGATGTAAGTTTTAAAACCGCGTCCCTGCGGGAAAATGGAGCCAATTCCCTGAATATTATTACAAACCGTTACGCAACGGCGGCAGCTTATGCATTTGGCGGAATCCCTGACCAGTGCCGGAGTGCTTTCATCAAGTATCCGGCGGGATTTTTCACCCTGATAACGGAGCAGCTTGATGCCCATGTCCTGAGCGAGGGACTGCAATTCACAGTCCTCATTGCGGTCACAGAGCTGGCAATCGCCTTCATGCTCGGAAAGCAGAAGTTCCACTACCAGTTTCCGCGCCTCACGTGCCGCGCGGCTGTTTGTAAAAACTTTCATTCCCTCTGTAACAGGCGTAGAACATGACGCGACCGGGTCACGCATGCCCTCGACTTCCACCAGACAGACCCTGCACGCCCCGATGGGCTCACAGTTCTGCATATAACAGAGTGTGGGGATATTGATATTTATTTTTTTAGCCGCCAGAAGGATAGTTGTTCCTTCATCGACTTCCACCGTCATATTATTTATTGTCAGCTTCGGCATTTTATTTTTTCCTCATTGTAAAAAAGTTATCTGTCTTACTGCGCGCGGGGCGTTTTGCCGTAATCACAGCGGAGGCAGCGTTTTGCCTGGCGGAGGGCTGCCGCTTCACTCCAGGGCAGCTCCACTTCGTCAAAATTATTTCTGCGGCGCTCGACGGCAATCAGCGGCTGTTTTTCACGCGGATAAGGCACGGGGTCGGCATCCGGGTCAAAATATGTATCCGGAACTCTATCCTGACGCCAGAAAGCGTGTTCTTCACCCGTCAGATAATTATCGATTCCTACAGCGGCTTTTTCTCCGGCGCTGACAGCTTCGATCACCGACCAGGGCCCGGTGACGATGTCGCCTCCGGCGAAAATCCATTCTTCCGAGGTCTGCCCGGTAAGCGGGTTGGCTTTGATATAGTTGCCTGAATTTATCTCAAGAGCAGTATCCTTGAGATAAGCTTTGAGATCTGACGCCTGACTGACAGCGGCAATTATCTGATCCGCTTCGATGACGAAATCATTTCCGCCGGAGTCATCCGCTTTACGGCGGCCTGACCTGTCAAATTCGCCAAGACGCATTGTACGGCATTTGATACTCGTTACCTTGCCGTCTTTACCGATTATTTCGAAGGGAGCTGTAAGCATCAGCATTTTCACGCCTTCGTTTTCGGCCTCTTCAACCTCTTCTTCATAAGCGGGCATCTGCTCCCGTGTACGGCGGTAAATCAGAGTTACCTCTTCCGCTCCGAGGCGCAAAGCTGTTCTTGACGCGTCAACAGCGGCATTTCCGCCG
>MHBF01000205.1 GCA_001803225.1 Lentisphaerae bacterium GWF2_44_16
TACGCCGATGCTTTCTTTGACATAATAGTCTCGTTCAATACAATTGTAAATTACCATGATGACGATTATATAAAGCGAATTGCCGATGAATTCAGGCGCGTTATCAGGCCGGGAGGGCTTCTTTTACTTATCACAGTGCTAACATCTGAAAGCTGGAAGAAAACCGGTCTTATTGATATTCCAACACGAGGTTTCACTTTGGATGAGATTAAAACGCTCTTTGGCGGTTTTGAGGTCAGGCAGATGTTTACTGCCAGTTCAAGGTTTTCAATTCCCACAGGTGGACGTTTAGACGATTCTCTCGGCAATCCTATCAAGTTGGAATTATTTTCCAATCTTTACAATTATTTTGTGAATGCCAAAAAATATGAGTCATTTTATCTTGAAGGCGCCGTAAATCATTTATGCTCAGGACTGGAGCTTCTTGATACACCGACAAAGATACTTGCGCTTTCAGCCGTGAAATAATTCCCGCTTCTCACCCATGATATTGGACAGTGTGCATTGAAAAAATCTTTATAGCGTCTAAATTTAGAGACGTTTATTATGACATACTTAACTTGGATTAAAATATACTGAAAAACCGGAGATGATATTATGAAACTCAGTTTTATGCTTCAGAAAAATTGCATTATTACCAATATAAAAGGCGGATGCCGGGGCAGGGAAGACATACTCCGCGAAATGGTTGACGCCCTTTTTGAAAATACCGAGCTCAAGGAGGAGAATATCGGAAAAGGTGAATTGGTCCTTTCTCTTCTTGAGAGGGAAAAACAGCAGCCCACATCGTTGGGCGACGGCTTCGCGTTTCCCCATGCCAGGTTTCCTGAACTGAAAAGCTTTTACATGCTTTTGGGAATATGCCGGGAGGGTGTTGAGTTCAACAGCCTTGACGACAAGGCCACCAACTTCTTCATTATGACAATAGTTTCGAGCGCGAATCCTGAAATTCTTCTGAAGTCCAGAGCGGCCATGATGCGCTTCATGATGCCTCTGCCTGTAAGAAAAGCCATACTCAAAGCCAAATCCAAAGATGAAATATGGGAGATGATTGACAAAAGCAATATCAGGGTTGATTATGAGATTCTCGCAAAAGAGATAATGAGGCCGCAGATAGGCTTTTTGCGTCTTGATATGGGCCTGAAAGAAGCCGCCCGTACCCTCCACAAATACCATATTGATACTTTGCCGCTGCTTGATGGAAACAATAATTTTATCCGCGATATAACATGCCATGATATTTTCGTATATGGCCTGCCTGATTTGTTCGCGAATATCCGCAAGGCCCCGTCCATGAAAGATATAAGCGAAATGGACGCGTTTTTTAAGGTCAATCAGGCCATAACGCTCAAGGACTTGCGCATTGACCGTCCCGCCCCCGTTATAGATTCTGAGGCGCCTTTGATGGAAGTTATTTATCAGATGACCCTTAATGCCAGAAATATCCTTTATGTTGTAAAGAATAAAAAAATTCTAGGCGTGATTGATCGCTATAACATTATCGATAAAGTACTTATGGGCTGAAAAGCTTCCCTTTTACAGAAAATCTTCAAGAAAAAATCTTTTTTTCCCTAAATTATTTTTCAGGGATGCCGATTAATCATTGTAGAGGTTCGAAATATAACAGCAAGCAGTAAAAGAGTTGGCTGTATGGTCTTTTGGAGAAGACTTTGCGGTTGACGCTTTAAAAAGGTGCGCAATGGTCGGGAGCATACAGGGCGCTTATATTCCGTCTGCGGTATCAGAAATGATATCTGGTCAGACCACGCCTTCTGAAGGCCTGAAGCAGGAAGCCGCTAAAAAGCTTACTGAAGAAACGGTCGCTTTGTCTATTTCCAAAAATTCCCAGCTGATGGCCCAGCTCAAAGGAGAAACCCTTCCGCCGGTTGCCGTCCAGGATTCGCGTACTCTGCTCCAGGACGCTAACAAAAATAAGACAAATGCCGGCAATGCGAAATCGAAACTCAAGTCAAGCTATTCCTCAAAAAAAAACTTAACGGGAACGGAAACGGAAACAGGAGAGGATGAGTTCCTCAGTGAACTTAAAGCCCGTGACGCCGAAGTTCGCGCTCATGAGCAGTCCCATCTTGCCGCGGCCGGCCCTTATGCGGCGGGCGGCATAAGTTATGAATATGAAGTCGGCCCGGATGGAAAGCAATACGCCATAGGCGGAGAGGTTGACATAGACATCAGTCCTGTCGCGGGTGATCCTGAAGCGACTATCCGGAAGGCCCAGGCTGTACGCAATGCCGCTTATGCCGTTTCCGACGCGTCTTCCGCAGATGGTTCTGTCGCGGCAATCGCTTCCAGCATGGAGATGAACGCCAGAATGCAGATTGCCGAAGAAAACAGCAAGCAGAAAAGCCCTTCGACTGTAAGCAAATCCTCTTTAATGTCCTATTACAAGGATTTATCTTTTCACGTCTCAAAAGGCTACATGATAAATATCAACGCCTGAGCAAGTTTTCTGAACTTAATCTGATGCACTTCATTTTTTAATCACGAAGTAAGCAGTTGCAAGACGGTCAGGACTGTGTTTGAGGAAACAGGAGACGTTCTTTTTGTATCTGGTCTGCCAGTATTTTGAAGCGGTCGATGGTATGTTCGTAAAAGATTTTCCAGCCATCACAGAGGACACTGAGATTTTCTGGATTTGCGCCTGCGTAGGAGCGGTTTTTCTGACAGCATCCGGCGCAAAATTTCAGGTATTTGCATGAGAGGCATTTTTCATGCAGACACGATTTGCGGGCCCCGAAATCAATGTATGCGGCGGAATTTTCGAATTGTTCCCAGTCGCCGGTGGATATGTTGCCGAGTTTCAGTTCCGGGCGGACATAAAAATCACAGGGATACACATCGCCGTTATGTTCCACAACAAAATACTGACGGCAGTTTTCACTCATAGCGCATACGTTCGCGTAATTATCAACCATCTTGACCAGTATTGAGTCAAATAATCTGACGGATATTTTCTTTGTGTCGTTTTTATACCATTCATCAAAAATCGAACAGAGGAATTCACCCCACTTGATTGGCGAAACGGAATACGGCGCGATATTGCCGTCTTCAAGAAATTCCAGGCATTCAATATACTGATGAAAAAATAATCCGAGGTCTTTCAGGTAATTATAAACCTGCAGGGGTTTATTCTGATTGGAGGCGCTTACAAGGCAGAGAACGTTGTGTTCAACATGGTTTCGCTTTAATGCATCAAGGCCTTTTATAACACGGCTGTGGCTGCCTTTGCCTGAGGCATAAAGCCTGTTCATGTCATGAATTTCAGGAGGGCCGTCGATACTGATACCGACCAGAAACTTATAACTTGCCAGAAATTTACACCATTCGTCATTGAGCGTGGTGCCGTTTGTTTGCAGGCCGTTTGAAACGGATTGTCCGGAACGTCCGAATTTCTGCTGGTACGCGACGACTTTCTTAAAAAAGTCCAGTCCCATCAGAGTGGGTTCTCCGCCCTGCCAGCCTATAGAGTGGGAAGGCATATCCACGGACATGAACTTTTTAATCATCGTGCGCAATGTGTCGTCAGTCATTTTCAGAAGCGGGCCGGGATAGAGGTGATTCTTTCCGAGATAGAAACAGTATTTGCAACGCAGATTGCACGACCATGAAGCAGGTTTTACAAGCAATGAAAAAGTTCTCATATTGATTTCATTCTTTACAGATATTTAAGGAGTATATTTTTCAGATCATCATACTTCAATGGTTTAGGGAGATAGTCATTCATGCCTGACTCAAGACATTTCTCTCTGTCTCCGGGCATAGCGTTGGCGGTCAGCGCTATAATTGGGATATTCCGTTTTTCCGAAGAGGTGAGTCTTATCAGTCTGGAGGCTTCATAGCCATCCATTACGGGCATTCTGCAATCCATGAATATAATTGAGTAATTCTGCTTCTTGAAAAGTTCCAGGGCCTCATTTCCGTCTGAGGCCACATCCACCATCAGGCCGAGCTTTGAAAATAGTTTCGCGGTAAGCTTCTGATTTACGGGATTGTCTTCCGCCAGAAGCACTCTTTTCTGATTGAACACTTTTACGTCATCTTCTGAAATTTTGTAGAGTTTTGTCGTTTCCGTCTTTTCTTCGTTGTCTGCCAGATGAAAGGGGATTGTGAAGTGGAAGACAGAACCCTTTCCCTTCTGGCTTTCTACGCCTATATCGCCGCCCATGAGCTTGATAAGCTCTTGGGAAATGGCAAGTCCCAGGCCGGTGCCCCCATGCTTGCGCGTAGTTGAAAAGTCCTCCTGCGAAAATTTCTCGAAAATCCTGTTTATATTGTTTTTTTCAATCCCTATGCCTGTATCTTCTATGATGAAACGGATAAAAACTTTGCCATCGTCTTTCTTTTTGTCCAGAGATACTGATGTCCGGACGTAGCCTTTTTCTGTAAACTTCACGGCGTTTCCAATTATGTTTATCAATATCTGACGTATTCTGGTCTGGTCCCCGATTACCCTTATGGGAACGGAATTATCAAATTTCAACTGCATTTCAACGTGTTTCTCAAGCGCTTTATGGGAAATGACCTTTATGACTTCCGAAAGAGTCTGGTAGAGATAGAATGGATGCATTTCAAGTTCCATCTTGCCGGATTCGACTTTTGAAAAATCCAGAATGTCGTTAATTATCTTCAGAAGGTTTTCTCCTGAAACAATCAGGGATTCAGCGTAATCGCGTTGTTCTTCACTGAGGTTTGTTTCGGAAAGGAGATGAGAAAGGACGATTACTCCGTTCATTGGCGTTCTTATCTCATGGCTCATGTTGGCCAGGAATTCGCTTTTGGTCCTGTTTGCGAGTTCTGCCTCTTCTTTCGCGCGGAGCAGGTTATTTTCCACACTTCTTCGTTCCGAAATGTCCCTGCATATGCTCAGAAAGACATTTTTGCCGTAATAACTGATCTGCTTGCTGCTGATTTCAACGGGTATCCGAGCGCCGTTTTTGGATATGATATCCACAGTGAAAATAGTATGAAGCTCATTTTTCATGGTCTCCATGATAATATCAAAGGAGGGCCTGTATGATGCGATATCAACCATATCAAAAGTGTTTCGGAGCAGGAGTTCGTCGCGTGAATATCCCGTAAGTCCGCACGCTATTTCATTCACGTCTATAAATGGGTCTTTTCCCTGGTGGATGAAGATGGCGTCACCGGCATTTTCAAAAAGCGTCCTGTAATTGTTTTCAGAGATAGAGGCCTTCTCCTCGATTTTCTTTTTCTCTGTAATGTCCGTTATAAACATTAGAGAGGCCGCATAGTTCCCGTTATTATCATTAATGGGAGAAGAGAGAATGCTGACAGGAGTTGTTTTCCCGTCTTTTTTTCTGAATTCAAACTCATATCGTTCGGAAATGCCTTTTTTTCTGTTCTCTATTTTTACTTTGAGAAAATCCCTGGTTTCTTCATTGATGAATTCGGTAATGCTCATGCCTCTTATTTTAGTCACGTCACAGTCCAGCAGTTCCGCCATTTTTGGATTTGCCATTCGTATAATCAAATCCTTATCGACTATTATTATGCCTTCCTGAGCGAGGTCTATAAGCTGGGAATATTTTATCCCGTGATTTGAAACCCTTATAATATTTTCCTCCGCGCTCTTGTCTTTGAGAACACAGAAAAGGCCGGATGAAAAAGGGTTGATATGGATTTCATACAACGAATTTACGTTGTCCCGGCAGGTGTATTCGAATATGAATATACTGCTTTTTTGTTCCTTTTCCGCTTTTTCCGCGCAGACTTTGAATTCCTCTTCATTGGCGCACTGCAGTACTTTTCCCAATTTCTCCCCTATTATTTTTTCTTTGTCAATCCCGCAAAAATAAAGAAAGGCGTTTCCTGCGTCAAGGAAACGTAGTTCCCTGTCAAGAACAAAAAAACAGAGGGTGCTGTCGTTACGCAGTATATCATATATCTCATCCCTTCCGGCGGAAGAGAAAAAATTCTTTTCATTTTTCAGGGAAGAAGACATTTGTCCTCCATAATTATATAATCATAAATATAGCACATAATTTAGTTGCAAAAAGTCTTGTTGGAACATTTTTCACAGAAGTTTGAAATCCGATTTAAACCCGGTTATATTCATAAAATTATGAAAAGGTTGAGGTTGAAAATGAAAATGACATTTGTCTCATTGCTGTTTTCTGTGCTTGCCGCCCTCTTATGCGGCTGTGCTGTGGATATGAGAAAAGTACCTGCCACAATAAAAGATCAGGATAAATTCAACAATCCCTATCTTGACGCGAATAAAGCTGTTACCGATAAAAAAATAACATATTATGTTGTGCTGAAGACAAAAGGCTCTCATAAATACGCTCAGATAAATGCCGGGAAGGACATAAGCCTGAGGAATGGCGTTAAAATAAAATTTATCGATATCAGGCGCAGAGATGGAAAAGCTTACGCTCGGGTTTTCGCGATTGGAAGCGTTGTGTCTGTGGACGCGAAAACGGCATGGGTCGAGGTATTTGATTTTGAAAAGGCGCATGTTATGGAAAATCATTTTGCCGCTGTCAGGCTTGATCAGTCAAAGACAATCAATGAAAAAGTGGACCCGTCCAAATGGTTCAGCCTGGAATATTAGTAAAGTCCCTTTCCGGATAATTTTATGCGCAGATTTCAACTGATGGAAATTCATGAACAGGCATGGTGTCCTGAACTCTTGAGAAACGGCGTCACCGATTTTCTGGAATTCGCCGCGGAGATGGGAGAATACTTTCAGTCCGCCGCCCCTCTGCTTTCGGAAACACTAGTGAAAATAAAGTCCTCATCAATTACGGACCTCTGCTCCGGAGGCGGCGGTCCCTGGAAAAAACTTTATCCGCTCATATCCGCATCGTTGGAGAAAGCGCCCTCGCTCGTTCTCAGCGACAAGTATCCCAACGCGGAGGCCTTTCAAAAAATCCGGCTCGAATTTCCAGACTCAGTAAATTTCATTTCATCCTCTGTTGATGCCGCCGAAGTGCCGGAAACGGCGAAAGGTTTCCGTACGCTTTTCGGGGCGTTTCACCACTTCACTCCTCCTTATGCCGAGGCTGTAATGAGAAACGCCGTCGAGAATGGAGAAGGGATTGGGATTTTTGAGTTTACGGAAAGAAGCCTGATTTATTTTCTGATATTGTTTCCGGCAGTGTTTTCAGTATTTATTTTTACGCCTTTTATCAGGCCGTTTTCTTTTTTCAGGCTTCTGTTGACGTATATTATCCCTCTGATACCGCTGATTATTTTTATTGACGGCGCGGTTTCCTGCCTGCGTTCATATTCTTCTAATGAAATGATGGAAATTGCCGGAAAGGCAGACCCCGGCGGGACATACAAATGGTTATCTGGAAGAATGAAAATGAAAGGGCCGCCTCTCCACATAAATTATCTCATAGGATATAGAAAAGACGCGGTGAAATCTTGATAGCGGCGGCATGTGTTTTATTTGTACTGGCGATAATTTTATGGGCCATACTCTGGCACAACAGTTCCATCCTTTATCCCGTTTTTTTCAAAGGAAAACGCTTGGGGAAAAAAATCGCTCTGACTTTTGACGACGGCCCTTCACCTGAATGTACTCCTCAACTGCTGGATATGCTCGCGAAATATAATGTCAAAGCCACTTTCTTTTGTATCGGAGCTCTTGCTGAAAAATATCCGGAGATTTTAAAGCGCATTCATCAGGAGGGGCATCTGCTCGCGAATCATTGCTATGAACATGCCGCCGGCACATTTTTCAAGCATCCTTCAGAAATTCAGGATATGATAATCAGGACCGGCAATATAATCAGGAATACCGCCGGTTATTTTCCGCGTTTCTATCGCTCTCCGGCAGGGGTCAAGACGCCTCCTCAGGTATTTGCCGTATGGCGCCTGGGGCTTTCTTTTGTCGGATGGTCTGTCTGGGCGCTTGATGGAGGAAGAAAAATACTTTCCCTTGCAAAAGCCCTGAGGATTGCGGAGAAAACCCGTGGCGGAGATATAATCCTTCTCCATGACGGGAGCATCGGAATGAACGGTCTTGAAAACGATGGCAAATCTCATTCGGACGCACTTCTGAAAAACCTTCCTCATATCCTTGAAAAGTTTAACGAAAAAGGTCTCTCATGTGTCAGATTGGACGAACTGCTCAAAATGCCGTGCGGCATTGAAAACGCTCCGTTGACTCTGGAAAAAGCCCCTTCAAGCAGTCCGGGCAGTCTCATCAAAGCCCTGCTGCTTGCTTTAATTACGGAAAAAGCCTCTCCCGCCGTCCTTTCTCTTTCAGTGGGCCTCGGTGTATTTATAGGCTGTACTCCGCTGTTCGGACTGCACACCTTTCTTGCCCTTGTGATCGGAATGAAACTGCGCCTGCACAAACTGGGTATGATTTTAGGGACAAACATTACAAATCCCCTGACGGGCCCTGTGATAATCTGGGTAAGCATTCAATGCGGATGGCGCATTTTATACGGAGAATGGCATAAAATGAACATGGCTGAAATTCATGCTCAGCCCTTTCATGAGCTTTTCAATAAATTCATTCTGAGCTGGCTGGCCGGATTTCCGGTAGTCGGCCTGATTTCGGCGCTGATTATAATGGGCATTGTTTATCCCATCCTGAAACTGTTCACTTCACATTCACGATGAATTCCCTGAATGAACCGAGATTTTTTCCGGCATAAACGATATGCACGGGAATAATGTATCTCCCCTTCCGGGTTGTTTTACTGCTGTGAATTTCAAGGCACAGGGAAGTTTCCGTTCCGGCTATAGCCGTAGTTGAAAGTTCTTCATCGGCGGCTTTCCAGCCGTGTGGCATTTTGCCGATCCTTGCGGAAAGCCTGTTCGCTATGGAAGAGTGGTTCATGACTTTTAGTTTACATGAAAAACTTTCCCCGGATGATATGTCCTGTTCGTAAGGGTAAGTGTGAGCCCAGTACTCGTCGGTGCCGTAGTTAGGATTGTCCCAGGGGAAAATATCCAGCATGATATCTTCTCTTTCTCTGAGATTTTTCAGGATTTTATCATAAGCCTTTTCTGTAAACTTGAAGCCGACCTGAATATGCTGGTTGAATATGTAATCCGGTTTCAGCTGCCGCATGATTTTAACGCAGAGTTCAAGTCCTTTGTCTCTGCCGAGAAAGTTTCTGTTCCATGAGCAGTAGTCGTCAATCCCAGTGGGTGAAAACGAATCCCCCACAAACATCAGTCTCCTGCCGTTGTCATTTACCGCGAAGAGGCCCGAATGATAATATGTCTGTCCGGGAAAATGATACGACGTGAGGGTGAAATTTTCCCATCTCCAGCATTCGCCGTGTTCCTTTATCATTTCGACTTTTGCGGGTTTGTCGAGAAGGCAGGTCAGGAAATAGGCCCTCGGGTTCTGGACGACATCCGCCATGATTCTATCTGTGATTATCGGGCATTTGAATTTTTTCCGCGCCGCTTCCGCAAACGCTACATGGTCATGATGGTAATGTGAAAGCCATATCGCGTCATACCCTTTGACTTTGCCGTCTGCTATAGCTTTTTCTGCCTTGTTTATGGAGTCCTGACTGTAGGGATCAGTGAGTATCGCCCTCCCGTTCTCAGCTTTAAGTATCCATACGTTTCCGACGAGGCGTTCGACTTCGGGAGGGTAGGGCATTGTCTTTTGCATCGGCATGGCGTCCTTGTCTTTGGCGTATGCCGCGAAATATTTCGGAAAATACCAGCGCAGAGCTGAAACATGCGCGTAATTCCTGTAAAGTTTTTTGAATCTGGCTTTCAGCAGCCCGGCGGCTTTTTTAATGTCCTTTATAATCATGCCGTGAGAGGGAATTACAGCTGAAACCTTGAGGTCTTTTAGTTTGTCGAGGCTTTTCAGAACGGTCTCGGAGCTTCCCATAAAACCATGGTAATCGCCTACGTTGTGTCCGTTGCGGCTGTCTTTTCTTTGAAGGGAATAAAACTCGCTGACCATTCCCGGCCCGTATATCAGGTCTCCGCAGAATATTGCTTTTTTCCCTTTTTTTTCCACAAGATAACTGACGCTTCCGTCCGTATGTCCCGGAGTCGAAATAACAGTTATAGTCCAGTTTTTCCACATTAGTACATCGCCGTCTTTAAGACCCGTCTCAACGGAAATTTTGTCTATATGGGTTACATGATAAGGCACATGATGGCAGAGCAGTTCCCAGCGGCTTTTGTAATCGCTCCAGTATTTTTCCGGTTCAGTGAAAAGATTTTTTTCTTCTTCCGGGACATATATCGAGGGTTTGTTTTTTTTCAGGATTTCGTCAAGCCCGTCGGCAAGTTCCCTGCGGTGATGGGTGAAAAGTATCTTTTCTATTTTTTTAATACCGTTCTTTTCAAGCTCCTCCGCAATTCCCGGCGAACCGGCGTTTATGAGCAGTGCCGCGCCTTCGTCCGTGAGTATTCCGGTATTGATTTCGTCTGTATAAACCATGCATCCCGCAAAAATCGTTTTGAGGTTCTTCATAAAATCCCAATTCCCTGTTTGTTTATTATACTATACTCGAAAATTCCACGTTTTTTAAGTTTTTTCCAAAAACACTCTTGTTTTTTTAATGATAGTATCTTATAATATCTTTTAATATCTCATAGGTTCTTTATTATGCAGCTGTATGAATTGAAAAAAGATCTTTTATATGAAAAGCTGAAGAGTGAAATACTTGACGGCAAGTATGATGCTTCTCAGAAACTGCCTAAGGAAATAGATTTTGCCAGACAGCTTGATGTCGCCAAAGTTACCCTGCGTTCCGCCTTAAGCAGGCTTGAAGAAGAAGGGCTTGTAGCGAGAATTCACGGCAAGGGGACTTTCGTGGTCCCGGAAAAAGCAAAGAAAAAGGATATTCTTGTAATTGTCGGAAATCTTAATGAATTCGCAAATCCTTCCATTTACATACTTGAGGGCATAAAAAACGCGGCTGTGAAGAAGGGCATCAATATAAAAATATGCGACAGGCAATATCTTGAGGCATTGACACCCAAGGCTTTTGCACAGAATATAAGAGACAATAAAATTTCCGGGATTATCGCTATTGCGAGTTATTTCATTGGCGATGAATACCTTCTCAGGCTTCTGAAGTCTTCCGGAGTGCCCGTATTGCTTCCGCATGCGTTTTCATCTGACTATCGCGTTACCGGTTTTGCTACGATTGTCCCGGAGCAGGCAGAAGGCTGTATGCGGGCTATAGAGTATTTATCTTCACAGGGACATAAGCGGATTGCCACTATCGTTCATACGCTTTCTCCTAATTTAATCAGAGGTTACAACAAGGATGGATATAAAGACCTGTTGAAAAAATACGGAGCTGATACCGATGACAAGCTGATAAAATTCATGGCTTATGAAAAAGAAGACACGATAAAAGCGGTTAATGAGTGGATGAAACTTTCGGAACCCCCTACGGCCATATTCTGTTTTTCCGATTATTTCGCGCTTTACGTTTATGAGGCACTGAGTAAACTCCGCATTAAAATACCTGAGGATATTTCCGTCATGGGCTTTTGCGGATATCCCGGCTCCGCAATGATGGGCCCTCCGCTTTCGACGATAGATTTGGAATATAATAAAGCCGGAGAACTGGCAATTGACCTTATTTCAAAAGCAGAAGAATGGTATGGGAAGAAGTCCCGTTCTTCTGTTCCGCAAGTTAAGCAGAGGTCTTTCCTTAAAGAACGGGAAAGCACCGGAGCAATAAAAAAAGAGGTGCTTTATGCGTAAAAACTACAGAATAAAAATATCTTTCACGTTAATAGAGTTGCTGGTTGTGATATCTATAATAGCCATTCTGGCCTCAATGCTCCTGCCGGGGCTTTCCAGGGCCAGGGAAAGGGCGAAGACAATCCTCTGCGCAGGCAATATGAAACAGCTGGGTTCCGCTTTCATGGCTTATGCCGACGATTATAACGGCAATTCCATTGATACCATAGACACAGCTAATAATTTATTCGGCCCTGTTTACTCATCGCACTTAGACCAGACGCTCTGTCCCTATCTCAATTATCCGGCCCAAAGCATAATACCAGGAGCTCCTCCGGCGCCTTCGGCTTTATGTCCCACCGGAAGGATTGACGGCACTTTCAATAACGCCAGAAACAATAATACCGGCAATCCCAATCCCAGTTACGGGATGAATTATTTCTTCAGGTCCAGCGTCAGTACCAATTACAAATACTGTGGAAAGCTGACCAGAATAAGCAATACGTCTTCACGAATGGTTTTTGTCGAGGCAACCGATCAGATTGCTTCAAACACAGGACCGGGATATATCACCGGATATACCCAGATTTCACGGCGTCATCTTAATGGCTCAAATATAATTTTTCTGGATATGCACGTGAACTATTTTACAAGCGCGAAAATTACTGAGTTCAGGTCCGGCGCTGATGCCGTAAACGAATTCTGGCATAACAGCAATTAAAAATAATAAACGCAAGGAGGTTTTATGTCCGGTTTTCTGAAGAAGGTTTTTTTTACCTGTGCATCGCTGATAAGTATGGTTTTCTTCATCAATCCTGGATTTTCCGAAGAAAAGCCCGCGCCTCTTAAACTTGAATATAAAAGTTTTCTCAAAGACGCTGGAAAAGATCCCATTGAAGGCTCTATTTTTCAAACAGACGCCATCAAATATGTGGAGGAAAAAGGCGTCAATACTCCCGGAGTCCTTTTAGCGTCAAGCAAGGATTTCAACAAGACATGGCTCGGCTTTAATCTCAAAGTGCCCAAAGATAAGATTAAGGATTTCAAAGGCAAAGCCCTTCTCCTGCGCTTCTATGTGAAACGTCTTCAGGGAGCAGGGAATATTGGTGCTACCATGCGAAATTTTCAGCAGCAGAAACCTAATTGGAAACTTATTTCAACTACAAGCAGAAGAGGCGCGTACGAGTTAAAAGGTAATGACTGGATGCCCATTGAAATGAAGTGTCGCATACCCGATATGCAGGAAGTAGATCTGGTGGATTTTCAGATAGGTATGGAAAATCCGGTCGGGCTTGTGGAATTCATGATTGATGAACCTGTCCTCGAAACCGTCGAGCTTAAAGATGTCAAATATGAATCCAGCCTGATGTATTATTCAGACCGGAACGGCAAGAAACCGTTGGAATTAGTAAAAGACGGAAAGCCCCTCGCTGTCATAGTGACAGAGGCAAAACCCACGGAATGCGTCAAATACGCGGTACAGGAACTTAACGCGCACATCGAACTCTGTACAGGAACAAAACTTCCCGTTGTAACGGAAGATAAAAAAAATGAAAGCCCGGCCCTTTATATAGGCAAAACGGCCCTCAGTGAACGTTTTTGCGTAAGTCCGGATATGCTCCCCCCTGACAGCTGGATTGTCAGAAGAATTGACAACGCCGTCATAATAAGCGGAGGAGATAATAAGTTCAATCTGAATCCCAGGTCAAAGGAACTGGTTCCGTTCGGGACACTTTACGCCGCTTATGAATTTCTTGAAAGGCAGTTGAAAGTGCGTTGGTACTGGCCTGGAAAACTGGGAACTGTAACCCCTCAGAACAAGAATATAATTGTTGAAAACATCAACTGGGAAGGCGCGCCCAGTTATAATACGCGTTTTGCTTTTTACGACAGACCTGACGATAAAGATATATCAAATGATGAAAACACAATCTGGTGGCGGCGCATGCGCAGAGGGAGTATCGGCGGAAGTCCCATCGGGATGCATTCATTCAACAAATGGCCTGAGCGCTTTGCGAAAGAACATCCCGAGTATTTCGCCATTCAGCCTGACGGCAAACCTTTGCTTCACTCGAACAGCGGCGGCGGTCATGTCTGCTTCAGCAATCCTGATGTTCTGAAACAGACCGTTCAGGACAAAAGGGATGAATTCGACAAAACAAAATGGAAGATGTTCTCTCCCGTTATGCCGGGTGACTCCGATGATCTTTTTTATTGCAGATGCGATAAATGCAAATCGCAGGTCAAGGCCGGTAAGCGGTCTGAATTCAGAAGCAATCCCGTCTGGGGTTTTGTGAATAAAGCCGCCGCCGAAGTCAGAAAAACGCATCCCAAACAGTTCATCACATGCTGTGCCTATGGCGGCTATAAGGAAGTACCGGACTTTCCTCTCGAATCAAATATCGCCGTAACACTCTGTCTTTTTCATCCTGAAATGTACTGGGACGACAAAGGCAAAAAAGAATATGTCCGTCTTCTTGACGCATGGGAGAAAACCGGAGCGTCAATGTACATGTGGGACTATGTTAATAATCCAAGATATTATAAAGGCACTTACGGGGCTCCGGCAATATATCCTCATGCCATCAAGGAGTTCTATATGCTCGATTACGGCAGGGCCAAAGGACATGTCATTGAACTTAGTGATATAAATAATAAAGGCGAAGGCGTTAAAAAATGGGCTGACTGGATTTATGATTCTCCAAATGTTTACGTCTCAATGAGGCTCCTTTGGAACATAAATCAGGATGTGGATACAATCCTCAACGAGTTCTATGAAGGCTTTTACGGCAGCGCCGCCGCTCCGTGGATGAAAAAATTCTACGAGGAAATGGAACTTGCTTATGAAAACCCGAATACAAAGGGCGGTCCTGATTTCAAGTGGGACTGGGAAACCTGCTGGATGAAAACATATCCTCCGGCATTCATAGAAAAAGTCATGGGCTATCTGCGTAAAGCCGCCGAAGTTTCCAAAGGTCAGGAACCCTACAGCGCCAGAGTACAGAAAACACTTGACGCTTATCTGCCCTTTGAAGCGAATGGAAAAGTCTTCAATAAAGCCGACAGCAAAAACGACAGAATTTTAAAAGTTCCCCTTACTCAAAATCCACCTGAAATGAACGGTACACTCGACAGCCCGTGCTGGAAAAATGCTGTTTCATCGGGGAACTTCGTGGACAGTTTCAACGCCTATAATCTGCTGGCTAAAACCGAAATGTTTCTTCTGAGAGACGATAAGAACCTTTATATAGGCGTTCGCTCTTCATTCCCGCCGGGAAGCAAGCTCCGGCTTGACCTCCCTGAAAACAGTATTGACCGTTACGTCTGGGACAATGAAAGTTGCGAATTTTTTTTCAGCCAGGGGGATAAAAAGTACCAGCTCATGCTCGGGCCCGGAAATATTTATGCCGATATCCGCCAGCCCGACATGAAACAGCCTTTCAACCTTGAACAGATGATAAAATGGAACTGCAAGGATATCAAGTATATCACAAAACTCAAAGAAAATGAGTGGACGGCTGAACTTGCAATCCCCTTGTCATCCCTTGAACTCAGTACTCCGGCAGAGGCCAACCCGTGGAGGGTCAATTTCTGCAGGAATTACTATTATTTCAAGGAAGGGGTGAAGGACTTTCAGCATGAACTCTCCACATGGAGCCCCACATACGGTTCATTTCATAATGTGGAAAGATTCGGAAAACTTGTCTTCTGATGCTTCCATTTGCCCTGAAATCATAGGCGGACAGCGTATTTTTCACGCAAAAAAAAGATAATCGCATTTATTTTAAGATTTATAAAGATAATGTATCTGCGATTATCGTTCTTTTCACTATAATTTCAGGAGTTGAAATATGTCGGAAGCCAAAATTAAAATCGGGGTTGTAGGCACAGGCGCGCTCGGACGCCATCACGCGCGTCTTTATAAACAATGTAAAAACGCCGAAGTGATAGGCGTTTATGATGTCAACAGGAAAACAGCTGAAGCCGTCGCCGCGGAATTTGGGCTGAATGTTTTTGCTTCTCCCGAGGAACTGGCTGAAAAATGCGATGCCCTCAGCGTTGCCGTGCCCGCGACAAAACATCACGAAACCGCCATGCCCCTGCTGAAAATGAAAAAACATCTCCTCATTGAAAAACCCCTTGCCGCCGCCATTCAGGAAGGAGAGGAAATTGTATCCCTCGCCA
>MHBF01000206.1 GCA_001803225.1 Lentisphaerae bacterium GWF2_44_16
TTTGAGAGCTTCTTCAAAATTTTGTTCCGTGCCTCTGCCGTTCTCTACCATCCATCCAAAAGCGTTTTGGGCGATAGCATCCCCCTGCTGAGCCGCTTTGTGATACCAATGGGAGGCTTCGGTATCATCAGGAGAAACGCCGTACCCGTATTCATACATCTCGCCGAGATTGGCTTGTGCGGGGGGATACCCTTGCTCTGCGGCTTTGGTATACCAATAAAGGGCTTTCTCATAATCTTGTGCCACGTGAGAGCCGCTGTGGTACATCACACCCAACTTATTTTGAAGCGTGGCATCACCTTCTTCAGCACTATTTACTATTCTTTTAAACCGTATAGCATGTATAAATGGGTTAATGAGCTTAGCGAACACATTATCCTCCTGCTTTTTAGTTTTCAAGTTTCTTTTGTTATTTTATCGTGACCAAACCAAAATCATTGCCTCAGAAGTCAAAAGATAATAATCTCATCCGTAATGAAACCTGCACTGATGGATAATCACTATTTTCTCTCTCGGCTCATAGACTAGACGATGTTCTTCATCGATTCGCCGTGACATAAGACCCGATAAGTTCTCTTTTAGCCGTTCGGGTTTTCCGATCCCCTCCAGAGAGTTCGGATTACGCAACACATCTTGAATCAGTTTGTTGATCCGTTTGAGAATTTTACGATCATTTTCCTGCCAAAACAGATAGTCTTCCCATCCGTTCGGTGTCCAGCCGAGCATCATGCGTCGGTCAGTTCATGTGTTTCGATCTCTCCGCGTCCTGATTGTTTGAGCGACTCAGCTAACCGCGTGGCGTTTGCGGGTGTCGAGAGGAGATAGGCTGTCTCTTTGAAGCTGTTATACTCTTCGATAGAGATAAGCACTGCCGCCGAACCGTTTTTACGGGTGATGATCATCGGCTCAAAATCGTCGCATACTTGATCAAGCATAGATTTGAAGTTATTGCGGGCTTCAGTATAATTTACCACTTGCATGTTCAATATCCTGTACTTTTTAGAATCATTATAATCATTTAGAGGTAGGTTGTCAAGAAGGGGGAATCCAAGATACTTCCTATAGCATCAGTCAGCATTCCCACTTGGAAAGTGGGAACAAGACAAAATATCATTTTCAATGAACTCAATAGTTACGATTGCAGCAATAGGTATTTCCTGAAAATTGTTTGCTACTAGTATATGTTCATCATCCTCAGGGACAGCCGGATATGTTGCAAAATCCTTAACTCTATATATTGCAACATTACATTTCTTGAGTAGATCGATTGACAATGTATAGATATATCCTTTGGAGCGTTTTCCCCCCTCTAACGCGTAAAATCTTGCTCTCTCTTTAATGGGAGAGGTAGATACTCCAGATGTCGGATATCCTTCCTGATTCCACTGATGTAAAATGACTGTATTATTAATAGACTTTCCTGCAACCACACCTGAGCCACAAACAGCATGTGGATCGCCTGCACATACATAAGATGGGAATTCAAGCCCAGACTTTTCTGATTTAGGTTGTATTTTTCCATTCAATAAATTATATAGTTCTTCATTAACTCCACGAAACAGATAGCTCATAAGTACCTCATATGATATTTAACGTTTAAAATGCATTTTATTCTCTACCTATTCTCGCTCCCACTCTCCTAAGTAGAAGTGTAGAGTATTAGTCTGCATTCCCACTTGGAAAGTGGGAACGAGACAATCGGGCGAAGTGCCCTTCGGGTAAATCCAGTTTAGGAGTTATAGATATCACCTGACACCTATTTCTGTTTATTATGTATTTTTAGATGTTTTTTCAAAACTAGTGATTTCAAGTAAATACCTATTGCCTTCATACCAACGACCAGCTATTGCAGTGTTAGTATTTGAATCTTCATAAAACGGGTGCTTGCCTGATAGTTTATGAGAAAGTGTATCTAGTGCTTCCTCTTTGCTTCCAGCCAAAACGTACACTGTTAATTTTCTATTTTCATCATGTTCAAAGCAATCTCTTGCTTGAGGTATAAGTGTAACTGTGTATTTTTTAAACTTTCTTTTTGCTTCCAACACTTGACCAGCTACAACAGGTATTTCTTGAACATTTACCAGTTTGATTTTTTCACTTGATGGAATTTCCATTTCGGAAATCTCATCCCATTTAGTTTTTTCTTGAGCAGTGGAACGTATTTCTACAGAAAATTCTGGAGTAGTTTTACTGCTAAATAGATTTTTCAAAAATTTTATCAATGAAGACTCCTTTTCACAACTATATCATTCATTTCAATAATGCACCTTTTTGCCTAATGACAAACAGATAATCGAAGACTTAAAATATCTGAATATAAAATTAAACAAAATGACATATCTTTAAAGATTTTACTGTGAAACGGAAAAGTTTGCAAGGGGAAAGGGGATAGATCCCGTATCGAGCCCTAAAGGATTTCCTACGGTCATACGGGATGACGAGAAGCTGGATTCCCGATCAAGTCGGGAATGACGAAGCACCCTTCGACACGCTCAGGGCGAACGGAAAGGAAAAATGAGAAAGTTTAATACTTATTGCCGTGACCTTTGTTCCCATGATCATTACCTCTGCCATTGTCTTGGCGGTCATGCCCACGATTACCGTGTTTTTCTCTATAACGCGGAGCATACTCACGTTCATACCAGTCATCGCGCACAAATAAGACCCGCTCGCCGCAGGCTCGATATTCGTGACAGTGCTTCTTCCAATTTCTGGCATGCCCAGGCGGGACGCGCAGATAGACTGGCGGGCGATTCATCGATATCCCCCGTTCAACGATTATCGGTTGAGCGTAGAGAACCCTTGGTTGCGGGTAATCACCGATGTCAATTTGACCATAAAAGCCGGGCTGACCGATGCTAATCGAGACACCAACATCGGCAGCGAGTGCCGGAACAGTGAGAGTGGCAGCGGCAATTACCGCTGATAGGAGAAAACGCTTCATTGTGACCCCTTTTTTCTGTAATTACTTTTACTATAACACAAAACAATATAAAATTGTATATATTATTGATACTGCTATAAAATGTAAAAGTATACAAGGGAAAAGGGGATGGATTCCCAATCGAGTTGGGAAGGACAGAGGACGGAGAATGTTTTATTTATGGTTCAGCGCGTTCATCACCTCTTCCAATCCAGTAAAATGGCTTACGATGTAAATGGGCAATCGCAATAATAATTATTTCATCTTCATCCACAAAATAAATTACTCCAAAAGGGAAACGACTCACAAGGGCACGTCTCGTGTTTATTGAAAGCGGTTGCCATGCTGATGGAAAACGACAAATTCTATTTTGAG
Organism: Lentisphaerae bacterium GWF2_44_16; assembly: GCA_001803225.1. GTDB lineage: Bacteria > Verrucomicrobiota > Lentisphaeria > Victivallales > GWF2-45-14 > GWF2-44-16. The sequence goes on from MHBF01000206.1 coordinate 3,299, forward strand.
TTTTTCGTATCGCTTCTACAAAAATTTTACCAAGTCCTTTTTGCTGTTGTTCGTAATAAAGATATGCTTCGTCAAGTTCTGCTTGCGCTTCGGGAACAAAGAATACGTTATACGCCATAACGTCCAAAAACCTCATCTGAAGGTATCAATTTCTCTTTATTTTCTTTATAAAATTCTACTCTTTTTTGCGCTTCATCTGCCCATGCTTGATCAATGTCACTATCAGGAGAGTCAATACTTCTGAGTAAAATATCAGCAATATCCGCTCGCTCATTCACATCAAGACGTAGTGCTTCTTCGATAATTTGCTTTTGTAAATTTGACATAGTCAACCCCTCCTGATATTTCTTTCAATAATTGTATCGCTATTTTTACAAATATCTTTATAAACGGACGATCTTCGCCCCGAATCCTCCAAGATGCTGTGGTGCATCAGTAAAGCTTTTAACACTCGGATGCTCTTTTAAAAATTCTTTGACGGCAAAGGAGAGTTTCCCCGTCCCGATCCCGTGATAGATAATCACCTCATCAAATCCTTGGAGCAGTGCATCGGAGAGAAATTTATCCATCCGCTCGCACGCCTCTTCCCCTCTTAGTCCATGAAGATCGAGTTTGAGACCGCTTTTTTGCTCCACCTGCATCGTATGGGTTGTTTTAGGTTTCTTCGGGAGGTTGCCGCTGGGTTTGAGATCGGTGAGTTTGACCCGTAACCGCATCCCCTCCACCTCGATCATCGCATCTTTGGCTCCGACACTCACCACCGTACCGCGCTGGGTGCGGTATTTTACCGTCTGCCCTACTACGTAGGTGATCGGTTCGGGTTCGGCGATTTTGATCGGCTCAGGTTTCGGGAGTTTCGCCTGTGCCTTGTTGAGCTGACGGTGGATAGAGGCCATATCCATTCCCCGTGCCGCCTCTTTCGCCTCTGCGATAGCAAGATCATAGCCTGTACGAAGTTTCGCTTTTTCGGCTTCTAACTCGGTTCTCAAATATTCCCGCGCCTCTTTGAGATCACGCTCTTGGGATTTGAGGGTTTCGAGTCGTTCGTCTACTTCACGATTTTTCCGTTTTAGCTCACGCTCCAACTCACTTCCCCGCTCGATGAGGACACTCAATTTTTCGTGGTTTTCACCGTAGAGCGATTTGGCACGGGTGATGATGGCGGGGTTGATCCCGTATCGGGCGGCGGTTTCAAAGGCGTAGCTCTTGCCGATCACCCCTTGTAAAAACTCATAGGTGGGTAAACGTCGCTCTTCATCGTACAATGCCGCCATCAGCTCGACATCATCTCGATCCGCCATCAGTGCGGCGAGACGTTTGTGGTGGGTGGTGACGATGATCTTTTGACCCCGTTTGATCAGTTCATCGAGAACGATGGCAAAAAGTGCCGCCGCTTCGTCGCTGTCGGTTCCGAGTTCGATCTCATCGACCCCGACGAGGGCGCTTTTATGCTCGAACAAATGGCTAAACTGCACCATCCGCCCCGCAAAAGTGGAGATGTCGTTGCTGACGCTTTGGGGATCGTCGATCACCGCTTCGATCCGTTTGAAACTCCCGATCCGCGATTTGTGGGGGTTGATCTTCATCGGGATGAGATATTTCGCCATCAGAGCCGCCGAGAGGAGCGATTTGAGGAGCATCGTTTTACCCCCCGCGTTCACCCCTGTAATCATCAGGAGGTTGGAGCGAAAATCGACGCTGATCGGTTTAGGTTTGTGGATGGCAGGATGGGAGAACTCTTCGAGGACGATATCGGTGTTGTTTTGGGGTTTTAGGATGGCGAAATCTCTCGCACGGGCAAACAACACCCGCGCTTGATAGTGATCGTATCGGTCGAACTCGCGGTCAATAAACCCGATAAAAGGGACAAGATTGGAGAGTTTGGCACTAAAGCGTTTCGCGTACTCATAGAGCTTGCTCTCCCGCTCCTGCAATACATAGCGTAACTGCTCTTTGGAGCGGAGCACCGAATCGGGGGCAACGTAGAAAAATCCCGCCCCCGTCCGTCCAACGACGGAGCCTTTGAGGACGTGGTTAAATCCACCGCGCACCAAGAGGGTCTCTTCGTCATTGATATAGTGGATTTGGGTATCGACGAGATAGGGGGCGAGTTTTTGGGTATGGAACAGCCGCTTTATAGACTCGTTGATCTCGGTTTTTATCGCTTTGATCCGCTGCGCGATGCGATGAAGTTCCTCATCGCGCGATTCGATAAAGTTCCCCTCATGATCGAAATACTCATCGATCTCGTTAAACGGTTCGGGGATGATGATCGTCCCCATCCATTCGCCGATAATCCCCGCGAACTCGTGGTTACGCATCAGACGAAAATAGCGGACGACTTTGAGAAGTTCGTGAATCTCTTCGAACCGCAAAACCCCTTGTTTTTTCAGGTGGTTGATAATGCTCTCAAAAGCTACACTCTTGGGCGGGGCTTTGAACTCCAACGCATCGAGGGCTTGGATATAGCGGTAGTGGCGTTCTTGATCTCCGGGGATAGCGATGTTTTGTTCACGGGAGAAAAAATGCTCCAGCGAAGCGATATGAGCGACGAGATCGAGCTTGCCGAAAAGCTCGGCGAGGTTAGAAGAGAGTGAACTCATTGACACTCACGGGCATTGATAATCTGCTGATAATGTTTCGTGCCACGATTCCCGACAAAACTTTGTGTCCCCACACTGTAATCAAAAGTGGTAGCATTGACCTCAATACCTCGACACACCAGCGTCTCGCCTTGTTGGTACTTTAATTCAATAGCACGTACCTTGCTGCGGTCACGATCACTTTGAATGTTGTACGCTATCGCTCCCGCAACACATAATGCCAGAACAAGGGAAATAATCCCTTTTTGCTTTCCGCTTAGCTCTGTCAAATAGTGCAACAGCGCAAATACGAGAGCTACAATTCCGAACCAGAGAAGATACGCCATGACCTATTTTGTCCCTCTAAGCTGATACGTCAAATCCCCTGCCCCGAATCCGACGATGAGATCGTGATCATAGGTTTGAACCACGGCATCGCCGATAATCGATTCGATGGTGTCGCCCGCGCGGTGAAGTTTGTCGCTCATCGTGAGATTATAACGGCTAAAACGCCCTGTAAAGTCGATCTCACGAGCCTCTTCGCTCGCTGCCCAAACAGGGAGAATGACAAGTTCGGCACACCCCTCGAAACACTCAACAAACGCATCGAGGTTATCAATGGTTCGGGAGTATTTGTGCGGTTGCCAAATCGCGATGATACGCTTGAACCCTTTGAGCTCGGCATAGATTTTAAGCGATTCCATCGTCGCTTTGATCTCCGTCGGGTGGTGGGCGTAATCGTCGATGATGACACGATCGGAGCCTTTGAAAATCACATCAAACCGTTTTTTAATCCCCTTGAAATGGAGGATATTGGCACGGATTGCCGCAATGCTCATTGTCTGAGCCGCTGCTATGATTGCCAATGAAGCATCCATTGCGATATGTTCGCCGAATCCCCACACCTCGAACTCTCCGAATCCTTTGAGGTGAAATCGAGTGTAGGGCTCATCATCAAGGAGCGTATAGGTGATATTGGTGATGTCCTGACTCGGATAGAGACGCAATGCATCACATTCGAGTGTTGCCATAAACGGATCTTCCGCATTGATGACACGTACAGGAGCCATTTCGACAAAACGGAAATACGCGTTGTGAAACTCGTCGATATTGTAGTTGTAATACTCCATATGCTCCGGCTCGGCATTGGTGACGATGGAACAATACGGATTCGAATTTAAAAAACTTCCATCAGACTCATCCGCTTCGAAGAGCATCACGTCGGTACTTCCGTCATAACGGACGTTGGAGCCGAAATCTTTGGACTCCGCACCGATGATCGCACTTCCGCTCATGATCGAGGCCAAAATCGCCGTTGTCGTACTTTTACCGTGTGCTCCGCACACGGCGTAGACTTTTTTCTCACTCAATATTCGCAACAGAGCATCACGACGATGAAGGACTTCAATCCCTCTACGGTGAGCTTCTACGATTTCAGAATTGGTCGGACGGATAATCGCCGAGTGGATGATTAGATCACACCCCTCAGGGATATTGGCCGCATCGTGACCGATATGGACGGTAATTCCGCGATCAATTAAACGCTGGGTAATATGGGTTGCTTTCATATCCGAACCGCTCACCTCATGGCCGCTGAAACGCATATATTTGGCTAATCCTGAAATGCCGATTCCGCCGATCCCGATAAAGTGGATTTTCATTGTGAAATTTCCTTTTTAAAAGTGCTGATATAAAATTTTCCGCCGTTCTGTGTAGCCACCATATCGACATACTCATCGATAAAATCATCAAACGGGATTTTCGCGTCACATCCCGCGCGGTGAATGCTCATCGCCACGCTGAATTCCTCATCGTTACTGATCCCGCCGAGCACTTCAAACAGTGCGCTCGCATCGGTAGCTGAGCCTGCACTGTAATGCTCAATCGCGTATTCGTACAAAGCTCTCAAAGTTGCAAAATCCTGTACTTCGTTCATATCGAGTTTTTCGAGATTCTCCAACGTATTCGTGAGACGCTCCAGTGCGAGATCAAGGATATTGGCATAATAGGCCATCAATGTATCTTCATCGAAGCTCTCATGGGCTTGGGATTCAAGGACGTACAACGAGGCGATATCCCCCTCGCTTTGTGCCTGGAAAATTTTATCTTTTAACTCTTTCATGACAGTGCCTCCTTCAGGCGGTTAAGTGCGTTTATAGTGCGAATCGTCTCTTCGACGAGGGCGATACGGATATAGCCGATACCGGGATTTTCGCCGCGCGCATCCTCACGTGCCAAAAACTCCCCGGGTAAAACTTTGACGTTATAGTCACGATAAAGTCTCTGGGTAAATTCGAGTGCGTTGTCTACTTTGAGCCAGACGTAAAAAGTCGCATCGGAGGTTTCAATACCCAGAATCTCCTGTGCCGCTTTAAAATTCTCTGCGTACACCGCACGGGCACGATCCACATGAAACTCATCATCCCACGCCATCGCCGAAGCCGCTTGAAGCGGCAGAGGAGACGCACATCCGACATAGGTGCGATACTGCGCGTACCCTTTTAAAATCTCAGCGTCCCCTGCGATAAATCCGCTTCGTAGTCCCGGTGCGGAAGAGCGTTTCGAGATAGAATTGATGACGAGAACATTTTTAAACGACGTATTACCGACATAGACCGATGCTTCGAGGAGCGAGGGGACCTTTTCGGCCGTATAAATCTCGCTGTAGCACTCGTCGTTAATGAGACAAAAATCGTGTTTGAGAGCAAGTTTAACCCATTCTCCTAACTCATCGAGAGAGAGTACCGATGCCGTCGGATTGTTCGGGAAGTTCAGAATGACCAAATCACATTCGGAGAGTTCCGCTTCGTTGATGATCGGTTTGAAACCGTTTTGCTCAGTCAGGTTCAGATGGATCACTTTAGATCTAGAAGCAATCGCCGCACCCTCATAAATCTGATAAAACGGGTTAGTGTATGCCATCACAGGCTCTTTTTTATCGAACAAATAATATTGAGGAAAATTAAAGAGTACTTCCCGTGTCCCGAATGAACTCACCAACTCACCCTGTTTCAACTTCACCCCGAAACGACGTTCAACAAAACCGCGCATCGATTCGTTCAAATAAGATTCCCCCGCTGTTTTCGGATAATAACGAAGCTCTTCGGAGTGCTTACAAATCGATTTTTGGATAAAAGCAGGAGTCTCGAACTGCGGCTCGCCGATGGTCAGTGCGATCGGTGAATAGGCACTGTTAGGGGTAATCCCCTCTAAAAGAGAAGTGAGTTTTTCAAATGGGTACGGTTCAAAATGCAAAGGAGTGTCTTTGTAATGGAATTTGTTCTTATATTATAGCGCTTTGATGCTGTAATTTAATACTTTACAACCTCTTTTTTATCTTTCGGCATCCGATCTTCCATACCGTTCACCATCCCCTCGAACGCTTTGATATCGTGTTTACTTACCACCATATAACGCCCTAATGCCATCGCATTGTCCCCCGATGAGGCGTGTTGTCGATCGATCGTAAACGCTGCCGCGTATCCCGATTTTTTCGCATCTACGAGAAGCGCGTCATCATAAATCCCAAACACCCATGCGAGGTATTTAATCTCATGTCCCATACGCTCTTCGAGCTTTTTCTTCGCACCGCCGAGCTGTTTTTCGACCGATTTCGCGTATTCTTCGCTTGAGAGCGTTTTCTTCTCTTTTTTGAAATTCGGATGCCAGTAGGTGTGAGACTCGACACGGAACAGTTTCGTCGTCTCTAATTCACGGAGCTGTTCCCATGTCATGGCGTACTTGGCGTTAGAAATCGCACTTGGATAGATGAAGAGGGTAACAGGGATTTTGTATTTTTTGACCAACGGTGCCATATCGCTGTAAACGCTTTTGTGTCCGTCATCGACGGTAATAACCACCGATTTGGCAGGGATCGATTTGATTTTACCCTGCATATACTGCGCCGCCGTATCAAGAGGAATAACAGTATAACCGTTTGTTTTAAGCCACGCGAGCTGTTCAGCAAACGCAGAGTTTTTGATCGTCATTGAATCGACCACTTCGACACCGAAACGGTGATAACACAGGATAGGAACTTTTTTTTCGATGAGCGCACCCCACAACGAACCCATTAAAACCATAACAAGAAAAACGACTCGAGACATATTGTCAAACCCTCTTAAATAAAAATCGGCGGATTATAGCGCACAAATCCTCCTTAACTATTAACATTATTAACAAATAGAGCTTGACTTTGGAGTGCAATTTAAACTAGAATTCGTTCAATTAGTTGCATAGTCAACTATTTAGGAGATTTTTATGAATCGATGTGAATGCCCGATTGAAGAATCGTTAGGGTGTGTAACCAACCACTCCGCAATGGCGGCGCGCAATTACCTCACGCGTCAACTCGCCTTAAACGGGATTGATATGACGATTGAGCAGTTTAAAGTGATGGTCGTATTGTGGAAAGAGAAAACCTCTACCCAACAAAATATTGCCGATTTCGTCGGTAAAGATAAAACGTCCATAACCCGCCTGATCGCAGGTTTGGAAAAACGTTCCCTCATCCAAAGAGCGACCGCGTGTTCGGATAAACGGTGCAATCATGTCACCCTTACAGCGCAAGGGATCGCACTGGAGCAACCGACTATGAGCGTTTTGGCGGAAGCGACTCGATACATCCATCAAGGGATCGATCCGAACGAACTCGCTATTACTCTACGTGTCTTAAAACAGATGTGCCTCACACTCAATTACACCTCAAAGGAATCCGAATGAACCCCCTTACCACTATTGCCCTCTCCAGTGCACTTATCCTTGCTTTCACTGGATGTGAACGCCCCAAAGCCAAAGGGATGGAAAAACCGCCTGAGGGGCCGATTCCTGTTACTACAACCCAACCGAAAGTCGGCAATTTCCCTGCCATTTTGGAAGCAACCGGACAAACCCAAGCCTATAACACCGTTCAAATCTTCGCACGGGTGAGTGGATATCTCCAGAAACGAACCTATACCGAGGGTTCTGCAGTGCAAAAAGGGGATACCTTATTCGTCATTGATCCGAGTGATTTGAAAAACTCCCTCGCCAGTGCCCAAGCCGCGTATGATTTGGCAATAGCGAACCACACCAACGCCAAAGCAGTCCTCAACCGTATCAAACCACTCGCTTCCGCGAATGCCGCAAGTGCCCAAGACCTTGATACCGCGACGGCAAACGAACGCAATGCAGCAGCAGCCCTAGCAGGAGCCAAAGCAGTATTAGAACAAGCCAAACTCAACCTCAGCTATACCACGATCAAAGCTCCCCTCAGCGGATTTGTCGATCGTTCAAAAGTGGATGTCGGTACCTACGTTACCGCCGGAGCTAACGGACTTCTCACGACGATGTTTCAAAGCAATCCGATTTATGTCAATTTTACTTTTAGCGAAAACCAAAAACTTGCCCGTCAAAATGCGATAACGTCAGGAAAACTGATCGCACCAAAAGAGGGAAAATACACGATTGAACTTATCCTTAGTGACGGTTCAACGTTAGAGCGTAAAGGTTCCATCGACTTCATTGCACCGTTTATCGACTCAACAACCGGAAATATTACCTACCGCGCGCTACTCGAAAACAGCGACCATAAACTCCTCCCCGGGCAGTTTGTACGGGTTAAAGTAAAAGGGATGGAGTGGACTAATGCCCTCTATATCCCTCAAAAAACCGTGATGACCGGAGATAAAGGGAAATTCGTTTACATCGTGGAAGCGAACAATACCGTCTCTCCCCGCCCTGTCACGACAAGCGAATGGATTGATGGAAATATCATCATAGAAAGCGGTATTACGCCAGAGGATAAAATCGCGATAGACGGACTGCCTAAACTCAGACCCGGCTCTCAAGTCATTCCTGAGAGTAAAAAATAATGTTTAGTAAATTCTTTATCAACCGTCCGGTTCTCTCCGCCGTTA
>MHBF01000207.1 GCA_001803225.1 Lentisphaerae bacterium GWF2_44_16
TGAAAATGTCATGAACAGGCTGATCAGATACCTCAATGAAAAGAGATTTTACAAGGCGGCAACATATATTGAAGGCGCAAAAAGAGGCATGTTCGGATATGTTCGCCGCTGGCTCAAATTGGGCGTGATATGTCCCAGAGCATCATCTCTTATTGAAAGAGTTATCAGAGAGTTGGGGCGGCGTTTAAAGAAATTGGCTTACAACTGGTCAGATATGGGCGCAGGTAAAATAGCCAGGATTATTCTGAAAAAATTTACCAATGAAAAAGAATGGGAACTTTATTGGAAAACTAAAATGAGAATCGATGGCAACGTCATACTCGGCATTGGAAATTATAAAGTATCAGAACAACTTTTGCGACATTAACAAAAAAAGCCGTCCCTGTCATATTTAAACAAATACGGCTTGAAAATCAAAAAAAACTGTAAGAAAAATCAGTCGCGTGGCTTGCGGTCAAATCCGCCGCCGCTTGGTCTTTCCGATCTTTCCCTGGCTTCGTTGATGCGAAGATTGCGTCCGCCGAATTCTTTTCCGTTGAGCGCTTCAATGGCAGTCAGGGCCCCCTGATCTTCCATCTGCACGAAACCGAAACCGCGGGGCCTTCCCGTTTCCCTGTCAGTAACCAGCTTGACAGATTCGACTTCTCCGTACTGAGCGAACAGCGTTTTCAGTTCTTCTTCGGTAGCGCCATAAGACAGGTTACCGACATAAATGCTTTTCATCTTCCGTCTTCTCCACTATAATTTGTGAATTTTTCCGCGAAGCTCTTGGACTTCGCGGCTACGAAAGGAGCCAATTTATTTATAACTCCCTGCTATTGCGGTATAAATATAATACATGAATCTAAGTAGTTCAATAAACTTTAATAAGTTCTTCAAATTAAAATACAGAATTTTAGTCTTTTTATGGGTTTAAATGAAGAAAAACTGGAGCATGAAAACGGTTTCTTTTCAGCGTGAATTTCCTTTTTAGAAGAAAGGGGTGAGCAATTGCGGGAAATCACTTCGAATGTTTATGTTTTTTTTATTGATTAAAATCATGTGAGGGCTATATTAAAAGCATTCTCGTTGAAAAGAAGCCTGCCGAAATCATGGAGGAATGTTATGACTGGAAAATATTTGAATCTCATAATTAAAATTTTCTGATGTTTTGCCGTTGTTTTTATTCTGAGTTCATGCGATACGCCGGGAAAAGTGCTCATAAAAATCCCGGGCGAAAAACTTTCAGGCGACCCGATTGTTTTCCCCGTTGACGCGAGCAATCTCGACATAATTCTCAAGGAACTCGACAGGATAGCGACGGAGAACAATCTCAAGCCGGAAAAGAAAACGACCACGGAAGTGAAAAGTGACTGGGTGCAGACATACTCCGGGGAAAATTTTCTGATGCATGTTTTTTACCTGAAAAATACAGATACGGTGCTTGTAAGGTTCACCGACACGCTGACTAAATCCGAAAGAAATCCCGCCTCGAAAAAACTTGAGGATGAAATTAAAAAGAAGTTTTCCGAAATGCTCGGGAAAAAGTTTGTGGAATAGGAGTAGGCGGATTTGACGAAGCAAATCCCTCCCCGCCGAGGGGTAAAACAGACTATAATTCTGGAGGGATGCGCATTGTTACCGCAGTTTTTTTCAGGTAAACGGAAGCCGTTTTAAATCAGGAATAATTTCCTTCTTTTTTCCATAAGTCCAGAATAGCTTCATAGCGTTCCAGCTTCATGCCTGTATAAACGCAATTGCTTGTAGAAAAAATATAGCCGCCGCCAGGCATGCCGTGTTTCAGGGCGTAACGGGCCGATTCAAGAACTTCTTCCATCGTACCGGTATCCATCAAGCCGCAATTTACGTTGCCGATAAGACAGACTTTATGTCCGATTTTTTTCTTCAGCACCGCTATATCGACTCCCCCCTGCGGGTCAAGGGAATGCAGGGCGTGAGGTTCAGCCGCCATAAGCGAATCAAGTATCGGCATAATATTGCCGTCTGTATGTTTTATAGTATAAAAACCCATGTCGCGGTATCCTTTTATCTGCCTGACGAGATACGGTGTTACGAATTCATCAAACTGGGAGGGACTCATGAAAGGAGCATTATTGAAGCAGTAATCCGAACATAGAGCAAAGCCGTCAATGCCTCCATGGGCCTTAATCTTTTCCGCCCTGTCCAGCATTTTATTTATTCTCTCATCAGCTTCCTCTTTGAGTTTTTCCGGTTCATCGATCATTTTGCATGAAAAATCCATCATTCCATTGCCGGAGGGGATTCCGAAAGTCGCGTCTCCGTGGAGCATGAGAAAATATTTGTCTCCGCATATTTCCCTTACAGTTTCCGCAAGATAAAGGGTTTCATCTATATCGTCCGGATTCGGGTGGAGAAATATCGCGCTGTGTTCGAAGCGTTCCGCAGTGTCCACATAAATCCGCGCCATGTCTTTCCTATGCAGTTTGCGTTCTTCCTCTCTCATCTGATGCCACTGGGAATAATTCCTGTGCCGGGGATGGACTTTACCGAAGACTTCCATAGTCAGGAAAAATACCAGTTCGAATGTCGGGACTCGGCCTTTTATCTGTTTTCGCTCCAACGCACTGATAAAGCTTTCTCTCGGTGTCATTTTTTATTTACTCCTGTGATATTGATTTATATGTTTTGGATTCCGTCATAGCTTTTTCGATTAATCTGTTGATATTGTCAAAGGTAATTTCCCTGCTGCCGTCGGGACTTGGATGAATGCCGTCAGGCACCAGTTCAAGGAAGTGTTTCTTATCTGTGTCAAGCAGTTGTTTCCATCGCAGATGATGATCAATCAGCGTCAGGCCGCGCGTCTCCGCCACTTCGCGGTAGAGCTGAAAGTATTTATCCACATCGGGACGGCGTTCCAGATGAATGTCCAAGGGCGGATTCATCGTCATCAGAATAAATTCGCATTCGGGAAAATCAGCGGCTGTCCTTTCTATTATGTATTCCAGATTCAAGCGGGCCGCCTTTATACCCGTACGATATTCGAGAAAAGCGTCATTCATGGCAAACTCAATGAAAAGCACATCCGGTTTCAGTGAAAGCACTTTCTCTGAAATGTTTTCCACCGCCCATTGAGACCATTTTCCGCCCATGCCGCTATTTATGAGTTCGGTCATGCCGGGAAAAAGTTTTTCCAACTGCTCCCTGAGAAGGCCGACCCATGCTCCGCCTGCGGTCAGACTGGTGCCGAAAGTAATTATCCGCTGTGGTATCCCGCGCTTCAATTTCTGAATGAAAAACATATTTGTCATAACCCCTTATAATCATACTGATTTTAATTCCATGCAGTGGGAAAATTCCTGCTTATGTTATTATTATATATTGATTTAAGAGTAGAGTAAATTGGACAGGAGCGACATATTGTGGTATATTTTCAACAATATAATGAAAAATAAAATTACAAAACTATTCCTCTGGCCGCAGGAAAAAATCCCTGAAATAATGGTTGCCGGGCGCTTTTACCATGAATGCAGGTCTTTTCAGAGAAAATACTATAATAAACAGACTGCCTGCATCCATTTATACGAATACCCTGGGACAATCAGAATAGGTGAACACTCCTTTGAATTCCATCATGGCGATATTACAGTGATACCTTGTTATACTGAATACACATACGATGTGCCTGTTCCCGGGCATCATTACTGCATTCACTTCAGGAATATTGAGATTTTTCGTCGAAAAAAAGACCTGCTGAGTTTTCCTTTCATAATACGTCCGGCGGAGCTTCTAAAGGTTGATTTGCTCAAGTCAAAGCTGCTGGAAATAATAAACTTCCGTTCCCTCCCCGAAAAAAGTTCCGGAAACGCGGCCGCGTCGATATCCCTCATGCAGTTTTTGTTTCATATTTCTCTGTTCTGTCGGAATAACCCTGAAAAAAGAAAATCTTATTCAGTAAATGCCATTTCAAAAGCGGCCTCCATTATCGAAGATAATCTGCATCTGCCTCTGAAAATCCCTGATCTGGCAAATGAATGCAAATTGAGCCAAAATTATCTCTCCAGGGTTTTCAGAAAACACTATGGCATGACGATGACGCGGTACCAGATGAAAAAAAGAATGGAGATGGCTGTACAGCTTATACTCAATTCGGACAAGCGCATAAAGGAAATAGGAAACGAGTGCGGGATACCCGATCCCCAGCATTTCAATAAATTATTTCGCAGAATAACAGGCAGTAGCCCTTCAGCGATGAGATGCGTAAAATAAAAGAGCGTCAGTTTTCCAGTTTTCTGGAACTGTTGCGTACTGTGATTTCACCTTTGAAGATTCGGCTTTCCGGTTTTTTCCCTGAGATTATCCATTCCTGAAGAAGTTCCACGGAGGCTTCGCCCATTTCCTCTATCGGTTCCCTTACGGTATCAAGTCCCGCGTTTCTGCCTTCGGGCCATGTTATGTCGTCATAGGCGGCGATGGAGAGGTCTTCAGGTATTTTCAGTCCCAGTTCACGGCAGGCGGCATAACATCCCGCCGCTCTTATGTCGCGGCTCGCGAATATCGCCGAGGGACGGTTTGGAAGAGAAAGCATTTCGAGGGCCGCGATTCTGGACGGTTCACTTTCGGAATTAACTTCGGCGATATGTTCCAGCTGAATTTCATCTTCCGCCAGGGCGCCCCGGAAACCGGCGAGTATTTCCCTGTAGATGAATTTATCAGTAGGGCCCGAGAGTATTCCTATGTTCTTGTGTCCGAGGCTGGCGAGATGACGTCCTGCGGCGCGTCCTACGGAGCGGAGGTCCATTCTTGCGGCGAGTGCCGGTATGTCGAATTCAAGATTTGTGACAGCATAAGGTATCCCGTTTTTTTCGAGGGGTGCGATGAATTTGTCATAATCGCTGCAATCCGAATATATCAGGCCTTGTATTTCCCCGGCGGCATAACGTGAAATCGCTTCCTGAACGACTTCTTCATCTCTGGTGAAGGAAATCACTGCCTCAGCGTGCAGTTTCGAGGCTCCGCGGCATATTCCGAGGAGTACTCCTACTCCTTCGTTTGCCCTGCCGAGAGGGGCTATGCCCGACATAAAAACGATAAAACGTTTCAATCCTTTCCGTTCGACGGTTTCCGCGACATATGCGCCTCTGCCGGGATTGATGCGAATCAGGTTTTCTTCCTGGAGCTGTTTGAGTATGCTTCTGACGGTACCTCTGCTTACGTCCAGAATTTCTGTCAGCTTACGTTCGGAAGGCAGAAATATTCCCGCCCGGTATTTACCGGAAACTATATCGTTGCGCAATACGTTTACCGCTTCGTCCGAACGAAATCTGCGTGATTTGACCATGAAGTTACCGCCTTTGTTTACCACTGGTCTGAAAATAACCGCTTTAGGTAATTTGTCAAGTCTTCAGGTTCATTTTCCGGTGCAGATATGGATTGTATCCAAAAAATTCTTATTCCCGCAATTGAGCTGAAACTTAAAAACAGCTTCTCAGCATCAGTAAATACATTGTGCAAAATAAAAATATAATCTTGCTATTCCCGATTCGTAATGTTAAAGTAACAAATCCAGTGAATCGGAAAATGGTGTAGCGGAGAAGCAACTGTTCAAGAAATAGCCGGACAGATAAGTCGGCAAAAAAGGGATTGTTCAAACTCTGCCGGATATCTCTAAGATGCCTTAAAAAACCTGGAAGTTTAGGACTCAGCTCCCATATTGTGAATCGGATAAGATGAGTTAAGGCGCTCAGGTCTCCACGTTGAGACATGACCAGTTTTGGCATTTAAAAGACGACCATATGATTGAATGTGAAAATAGGGGCCTGCTTATAAAATAAGGATTGCATGGTGGGCATTCTTAATAAAAATGAAATAGAATCTATCCTTGAAGCTATCGAAAGAGATTGGATAGATAAATTGGGAAATACGCCTGATGGCAAGGCTAAAAAAGATGGACGTGACCTTGTAAACAAGGTATTGGATACTCTGCATTCAGAACCTTTTCCGGTTTATGTGAAACTCGGTGAAGCCAGAATATGCGGCGAGGAACTGACAAAGCTCCAGCCGGGAGACATAATAATACTGGATGATGAAGAATTAAAAGACATCGCCGCGCTTTCTGTTTCCGGCAAACCTGTCCCTCTCGGGCGTATCGACAATCATGTGCAGCACGGACACATCGACAAGATAAAAGACCAGGTGAGTGTAAAACTTAAGAAAAATAAAACTCTCAGAAATAATAATATTGGCCCTGACTTTGTGATTTAAGATTTGCTGTTCCTTACAAGCCCCCTCTCTAATTACTATATATCCTGAAGATTTCCCGTTCTTCTGAATGTCGTTATAAGTTTCAGTTTCAGTAATTCAAAAAACTTTATGATTTTTTTATCAAGCTGAGGCATAATATATTCCAGCGGGCTTCTCCGGGCCAGGTAAATAATCAGAATTGTAATGAACAGAAAAAAACAGCCGGCGGAAATGTTCTGCCACGAAGCGAAAGCCCATGAGTATTTTGTTTCGAGTATAAAGCCGCTGAAAGGCCATAAATAATGAATTCCCCAGCATTCGCCGGAGCCGAAAACATCCATGAGTATATGGAGATGCAGAAGCAGAAAGTAGATAAAAAAAGTTTTAACCCTGTTTAGTGAAAAATATGCAAGCGCAGCAGAACATATAAGCGTCCACAATATCCCGTGAGCAATAACATGGTGATAATTCCAATAAAAATCACGGTTTATTAAAATGCCCAGACCGTCAAGATCAGGCAAGGCCGCCGCTATCATACATAAAAATCGTTCGCGTGCGTTAAGCTTGAAAATATTGCCGATGCACCAACCGGATAATATGTGCGTTTGAATATGCATGAATTAATTTCTGAATAGACTGTTTTCTACTGCTGCCAGCACTGGTATATTTTGGGGATCAGGTACTTCAGGACGGAAGCGGTGGGAACGGCGAAAATCATTCCGGCAAGGCCGCCGAAAAGACCGCCCAGCAATACTACCGTTATTGTTTCCAGAGTGCTCAGGCCAAGCGCTCCGCCGACAAATTTAGGATAGAGGAAAAGCTGATCAAGTATGCCCGTAACCAGAAAATACGTTATCACCGCTATCAATACAGTCAGCATACTGGCCCCTCCGGCAAAACAGACTGTCACCGTCAGCAACGCACTTGAAACAGGACCTATGAAAGGAAGCAGTATCGTGCAGCCCGCTATAAAACCCAATATCGGCGCGTAAGGAACTCCTATGATGATGAAACATGTTATATAGATAAAGCTTTCAGTAAGTATTATGGTCATATAGCCCTTTACCCAGGCTTTCAGTTTTCCGAAAACAGTGTCCAGAATTATTCTGGCTTCTTCCCGGGTCTCGATACTCGTATTCGGCATCCAGCCACTTCCGAAAATACTTTTGACAAGATATTCGCCGGGCTCCTGTATCTTTGTCCCCAGCGAATTGAAAAAGGCCAGTTTCTGAAGAAAAAGTGAAAAGAAAAACACCGTCAGGATTATATTCAGAAGAAAATAAAAAACATTGCTCACGAAACCCGCCGTATAGGAGAAAACCCCTCCCGATTTATTTATGAGCGTCGATAAAATTAGTTCCCTGTTCTTCTCGTCTTTTATGTAGCCCTTTACATTTTCAACGCCCTTTTTGAACCATGTCAGTTTTTCAAGTTCCGGTCTTAATGATTCCACTTTTCTGACGCTTGCCATGAAAAGAGATTTCATATATTCCCCATTCATTTTCATCTGTCCTGAACTCTGTTCGCCGTTCTCCTTTTCCGTCGAAACGTTTTGCTCGGTTATTACGCTCCTGTCAGCCCAGTCTTTGACCGAAGAACCTATTTCCGTAACATAAGAGAGTGAAAAAGACGTTACGAGAAATATTAAAAGCAGTATTATCAGGAAAAACGTAAACACCGTCGCTGCCGAGGACTTCATCACAAGCTTTTCCTTTTCCGCCCGGAGTATGTCTTCAGAGGAAGTTTTTCCAGAAGCTTCATTTCCGAAAGCTTCTTTCATTTTCCCGGGGATTCCGGAGAGCGGTCTCAATATGTAGGAAAAAAGGTTTCCGGCGGATATCACAAGCCGATTTGAAAAGAAATTCTTTTCATACCACTTCTCAAGAGGAAGGAAAAAATACGCCAGCACAAGCCCGAAAAGCACCGATTTCAGGAATGTCGCCGTAAGGACGAATATGACAATCACTATCAGGGCCATGACAACGCCCGCGCCTGATCTCAATATTTTTTCACGTTTTTCTTTTTCCTGAACAAAGCTGTTTTCTATTTCCTTAAAAAGTTCGCGGGGGACTTTGAGCTTTTCAGAAATGTTTTCTATGACTTTTCTCTGTTTTTTAGAGTACTCGCCATCGCAATACGCAACGTCGATAAGAGCGGATAGTACTGAAAGTTTTTCTTTTTCGGAGAGCTTGGAAAGCCTTGAAGCGGATTTTTCTATGTCCGGGTCTTCCTTGTCTTCAAGTATCGAAATTATTTTTTCGGCTTCGACTTCGGAATATTTCTCGGAAAGATAGTTTTCAATCTCGGGTATTCTTTCTTTCTGCCTGCCATCGGCCCTGAGGACAACGGCAAGGAGAAAAAATATGTCTTTCGATATTTTTTCGGTTTTCAGGCCGTCATGATATTTGGGAATGTTCTCGGCAACAGAGGTTATAGAAGCCAAGGCCCTGTTTATTCTTCTGCTGAAGAAAGATTTAAGTGCCGAGAATCCCGCCGGCAGAATATTCTGCAGTCTCATTTTACCTCAACAATTTTCTTGCCTTTCACTACTTCCCCGCATATTTCAGCGGTAAACCCTGTCTCGCGGCATATTTTAAGCGCGGCTGAAGCTTTGTTTTCGGGAACAA
>MHBF01000208.1 GCA_001803225.1 Lentisphaerae bacterium GWF2_44_16
TGGCAACTCCGGAAAATATACAAAAGGCAATCTCCCCCAAAACAAAGCTTATAATACCTGTTCATTTCGCTGGGGCTTCAGTCGATCTGGACGCGATATATAAAATTGCCTCTGAAAATAAAATAGCCGTAATTCAGGACGCGGCGCATGCCCTCGGTACTGAATACAAAGGAGAGCATGTCGGGAAAAAAGGGACTTCGATATTTTCGTTTCATCCTATAAAAAATATAACTACCGGTGAAGGCGGCATGTTCTGTTCTGACGACAGCGCCTTGCTTGATCATATCAGGAGGCTTAAATTTCACGGGCTGGGTGTTGACGCCTATGACCGCCAGACGCAGGGACGTTCTCCGCAGGCGCAGGTAATCGAGCCCGGTTACAAGTACAATCTTACGGACATTGCCGCCGTGCTTGGAGTAAGGCAGCTCGCTAAAGTAAACGAGTTCAACAGGAAAAGAACCGAACTGGCTATGCTTTATCGTGAAAAGCTTGCGGATGTGGATGAAATAATCCCTCTTGGCGATACGGCTTATCCGATAAAGCATTCATGGCATCTTTTCATAGTACGCTTGGACATTGACAAAGTTTCCATGAGCAGGGATGAGTTTATGGCCGGGCTGAAACAGAAAAACATAGGCACGGGCCTTCACTTCAGGGCCGTTCATTCACAGAAGTATTATAAGGAGACAATGAAAATAGGCGAAGGAGTTTTGCCGAATACTGATTGGAATTCTGAAAGAATATTTTCACTGCCGCTCTTTCCCGATATGAAACCTGAAGACGTTACAGATGTGGTAAACGCTATAAAGGAAGTCCTTGAAGATGGAAAATAGATCATCTGGTTCCAGTGAAAGAACCCCTTATGTTGTATTCTGGCTGATGGCTTTTGTAGTCATATTATGGGGACTTGGGTTTAGGGAGTTATGGGGTTCGGAAGACCGCTGGGCCGAAATCAGCAGGGTAATGCTGAAATCAGGAAACATCTTTCATCCTCTGATAAACGGCGAAGTGTATTTTGACAAACCGCTGCTTGGTTACTGGCTTATTGTCGGTTTGGGGTATTTGACGGGTTTTATGGATGAGTGGATAGTTCGTTTGCCCTCGGCTATTTTCGCGATAGCCGGGCTTTGGGGTACTATGTTTATCGGAAGAAAGCTCTGGTCGGAGAGAACGGGCATTACGGCGGGATGGTTTCTGCTGACTACTTATGGATTTATTTTCTGGTCGAGGACGGCGACGGCGGACATAGAAAACCTCGCTTGCATAATTCTCGCGCTGGCCTGGTACTGGGCAAGGGAGAAGAAACCCGGGTTTCTGACGTATTTCGTTTTTTATCTTATATGTTTCCTTGGCGCTCATACGAAAGGATTGATCTCGGTAATAATCCCGCTTCTGGCGCTCGCGCCTGACCTGATACGGGAAAAGCGCTGGAAAATTCATCTAAGAACATCGCATTTTCTGGCAGGCGCCGCGGCCCTTGCGATTTATCTTCTGCCGTTTCTGCTGGCTTCCATGAATACGCCGGACAGCGGGCTGACCGCGACTCTGCACGGAAGCAGGGAAAGCGGCCTTTACATGGTGTTCCGTGAAAACATCGAGCGTTTTTTCAAGCCTTTTGATCATGCGGAGCCATTTTATATATATCTTTATTATCTGCCTTTTCTGCTCTTGCCGTGGGTTGTCCTTTTTGTAAGCGGAGCGATTGAAATGTTCCCGTCGATAAGAAAAGCTTCCCGGCCGGACGCCTGGCTTATGTGGACATTGATAGTAGTGTTTCTGTTTTTTACCGCGTCGGGTTCGAGAAGGGGCTATTACATACTGCCGATGCTGCCTTTCTGCGCGCTGCTCTGTGCGGTATATTGGGAAAAACGGCCTGAAAGCGCGCTCAAAAAAATCTCGTTGTGTATCCTGAAGATTTGTTTTGTGCTGTTGGCTTTGCTGGAAACAGCCAGTCCTCTGTTGTGGCCTCTTGCCAAGGCATATATTGGTTTTACGCCTCCGGCGCTGCTTTTGTATATGACCCCGGTAATCGGGATACTGGCGCTGGCGATAATATTTTCAACCCGCATGATATCCGATATTTCCGACAGTATAACCGGCACTGAACAGCGTATAGCGCCCCTGATACTGGCGGCGGCTGTCTTTTTTGCCGGATTTTTTTGCATACAGATGACGGCTGTGGATATTTTTCGCAGTGAAAAGTCATTTGCCTTCAAGCTCAAAAAAGCGGCCCGCTGCATCAAGCCCTCCGAGATAGCGTTTTACCTGAAAGTCCCTCCGGACCTTCTTTTCTACATGGACTTGCCCGGGAATGTAAGTGTGTTGAAAAAAAGCGATGAATTGGAGGCGTTTGTAAAAGCGGGAAAAGGGATACTTGTTTCGCAGAGAGGCTATTTTGAGTATCTCCTGCCGCTGCTTCCGGATAAAATGGCACAAAACCCATCCTTTACGGAAAACATGCATCCTTGGGAAAAAAAGCGTAAATCGCAGAAACACGCGGTCTGGATACTGAAAAAAGCAGAAGAAGAGACTTTAAGCCCGCAGAAGCCCTGATATTATGGAAAAAAAGCTTGAAGATAGCGTTCCAGACAGTATCGTAACAGGTTTAACTTTTTGGAATTTGAAAATATGAAAAAAGATGAATTTTTGTCAGTGGTGATACCTGTATTCAATGAATCGTCGGTACTTGACGAACTCATAAACCGTTGTATGGCGGCATGCGGACAGACTGGTCTGCCGTTTGAGATTATATTTGTGGATGACGGGAGTTCGGACGGCTCTGACGCGAGAATTTCCGAAGCCGCCCTGAAGAACGAAGGCAAGATAGTGGCATGTCTTCTCAATAGAAACTACGGACAGCATTCGGCGGTGATGGCAGGTTTTGAGACATCAAAGGGCGATATGGTGATAACACTGGACGCGGATTTGCAGAATCCCCCCGAGGAAATACCTAAACTCGTCAGCAAAATGCAGGAGGGCTATGATGTAATCGGCACTGTCAGAATGAACAGGCAGGATACATTATTCAGAAAAGCCGCGTCGTTTCTGGTGAACAAGGCCGCCCAGAAGGCCACGGGCGTTAAAATGAAAGATTACGGCTGCATGCTCCGGGGATATCGCCGCCATATCGTTGACGCAATGCTTCAGTGTCATGAGAGAAGCACGTTCATACCGATACTCGCGAACAGTTTCGCGCGCAAGACCGTTGAAATAGAGGTCGGTCACAACGAGAGGGTCGCGGGAGAATCAAAATACAGTCTCTGGAAGCTCATCAACCTGCAATTCAATCTGCTGACAAGCATGACGACTTTTCCGCTCCGCATTCTGAGTGTTATCGGTACCTGCATATCAATGGCGGGAATGTTCTTTGGTGTTTTCCTTTTGGTAATGCGACTTATTCATGACTCAAAATGGGCGGCTGAAGGAGTTTTTACTCTCTTCGCGCTGCTCTTTATTTTTGTGGGTGCTCAATTTATAGCCATGGGGCTCTTGGGAGAATATATCGGGCGTATTTATCATGACGTCAGAGCGAGGCCGCGTTATTTTGTTCAGGAAGTTATACGCGGTCCTAAGTAAATATAATAAAAGGGACTCCGTCCCAAAATTATTCTGGAGGATAATATAAATGAAATCTGTTGTTCTTGCATACAGCAATATCGGATGCGCCGGAATTAAGGCGCTGATCAGAAACGGCGTGGAAATAGAAGCCGTTTTCACACATACGGACAATCCCGGTGAAAATATATGGTTTGACTCCGTGGCGAAACTTGCCGCAGCCAATAAAATACCCGTTTTCGCTCCGGAAGACATCAATCATCCGATGTGGGTCGAGAAAATAAAAAAGATGGCCCCGGATGTCATATTCTCATTTTATTACAGAGACATGATAAAGAAGCCCGTTCTGGATATACCGAAGCGCGGCTGTATGAACCTCCACGGCTCTCTGCTTCCGGCCTATCGCGGCAGATGCCCGATAAACTGGGTGCTTGTGAACGGCGAGAAGGAAACAGGCGTAACTCTTCACTACATGACCCCGAAACCTGACGACGGCGATATCATAGCCCAGAAAAAAATCAAAATAGCCGATGACGATACAGCCCGCACCCTGCATGACAAGTGTACCGTCGCGGCGGCGGAAATGCTCGATGAAGCGCTCCCGCTTATCAAAAAAGGCAAGGCCCCGCGCAAAGCCCAGAACAATTCAAAGGCTTCGTATTATGGCGGAAGACGGCCTGATGACGGGGAAATTGATTGGAATAAGAAAAGTTCACAGATAAAAAATCTTGTAAGGGCGGTAACTCAGCCTTTCCCCGGGGCGTTCAGCTTTGTGGGCGACAGGAAGTTCATATTCTGGGACGTGGCAGCCGTAGCCGGAAAAACGAAAAAGGCCGTGGCACCCGGCAAAATAATTTCTGTCAATCCCTTTGTGATTGCCGGTGCTGAAGGCGCTGTGGAAATAATCTCGGGACAGAAAGACGGCGGCGTATTCATGAGCGGCATTCAGTTGGCCGCCGACATGAATCTTGAACCGGGGATGAAGTTCGGCCCGCGCGCTTCAAAAAAAGTTCTCCACAAGAGAAAGAAAAGTGTGCTGATACTCGGAGTAAACGGCTTTATCGGCAATGCTCTCGGCGAGCGTTTGCTTGAAAGCGGCGACTACGAAGTGCACGGGATGGATTTGCGTTCCAATAACATTCAGTCCCTGCTTAAAAAACCAGGCTTCAATTTTGATGAAGGCGATATCTCGATACACCGCGAATGGATAGAGTACCACGTCAGGAAGTGTGATATAATCCTGCCCCTCGTCGCTATCGCTACTCCTATCGAATACACACGTAACCCGATAAGGGTTTTCGAGTTGGACTTTGAAGAAAACCTCAGAATTGTCCGCTATTGCGTCAAATACGGCAAACGTATTATATTCCCGTCCACTTCCGAAGTTTACGGTATGTGCGACGATGACGATTTCGATGAAGACAACTCCAAGCTTATTCTCGGCCCCATCAGGATGCAGCGTTGGATTTATTCCTGTTCGAAGCAGCTCCTTGACAGGGTAATATGGGCTTACGGGCAGAGAGATAAACTCAAATTCACGCTCTTCCGTCCCTTCAACTGGATAGGCCCCAAGCTCGACAGCCTGAACTCGGCCAGAATCGGAAGTTCCAGGGCGATAACGCAATTGATATTGAACCTCGTCGAAGGCACTCCCATACAGCTCATAGACGGTGGCGCTCAGAAGCGCTGTTTCACTGATGTTTCAGAAGGTATCGAATGTCTTTTCAGGATAATTGAAAACAAAAACGGCGTCTGCGACGGACAGATTATAAATGTCGGCAATCCCGAAAACGAAGCGAGCATCAGAGAACTTGCCGAAATGCTGGTAAAGAAATTCCATAAGCATCCGCTTCATAAGAAATTTCCGCCTTTTGCCGGTTTCCGTGAAATCGAGAGCAAATCCTATTACGGCAGCGGATATCAGGATGTGCAGTTCAGGAAGCCGAGCATCAGAAACGCTCAGCGTATTCTTGACTGGACGCCGAAAATAAAACTGGACGCCTCAATAGAGGAAACTCTGGATTTCTTCCTTAAAGACGCTGTGAAATCAGGGGATTTCAATATCGAATGAAAATCGGTCTGAGAGTTGACGTCGACACTTACAGAGGGACAAAACTGGGTGTGCCCGCGCTCTGTCGCCTTTTTAACGAGGAAAATATAAAGGCTTCTTTTTTCTTCAGCGTAGGCCCTGATAATATGGGCCGCCATCTCTGGAGGCTGCTCAAACCGGCATTCCTCTGGAAAATGTTGAGAACAAAAGCCGCCAGCCTTTACGGGTGGGACATTATACTCATGGGAACTTTCTGGCCCGGCCCCCTTATCGGAAGAAAGCTGGCGGACGTCATAAGAAAAACTTCAGAGTCGGGCCATGAAATGGGCCTTCATGCCTGGGACCATCACGCATGGCAGGCGCGTATCGAGAGAATGGACGCAAATGAGATTTATCAGTCCCTTAAAAAGGGCTTTGACGAGCTTGTTTCAATCATCGGCAGAAATCCGGATTGTTCCGCTGTTCCTGGCTGGAAGTCAAACGATATTGTTCTGAAGGAAAAAGCAAAGTTTCCATTTATATACAACAGCGATTGCCGGGGTGAGAGTATTTTTTATCCCGTAGTCGATGGAGTAAAACTGCCGCAGCCGCAGGTCCCGGTAAGCCTGCCTACTTACGATGAAGCTCTTGGGCGCAATGGGATAACAAATGAAAATTACAACGCGCATATTCTTTCCTTTCTGAAAAAGGATGCCATGAATGTCCTTACGATTCATGCTGAAGCGGAAGGAATTTCATGCTTGGAAATGTTCAGGGATTTTATTAAAAAAGCCAAAGTTGCCGGGGCTGAGTTTGTTCCTCTCGGCGAGTTAGTAGAAGCATCTGGAAGCATTGAAGAGGGCGTAGCCGAAATGGGCAGTCTTTCCGGCAGAGAAGGCTGGGTGTCCTGTCAGAAAAAGCGTTTTTGAACTAATTCAGTTTTATAATAAATTTGGCAAGCCATGAAAAAAACAAGTCCGCATCTTGACGATTCGTTTATCCTGAACAAGCTCCTTGAATCCGCGTACGACGGCATAGTGGTCGTAAACCAGCAGGGGATTATCACCTACATAAGCAAGGCATATACCGATTTTCTCGGAATCGACAAGGAAAGCGTCATCGGAAAGCATGTGGAGGACGTAATAGAAAATACCCGCCTCCCGGCAGTGCTCAAGTCAGGAAAAACGGAGAAAGCCCGTCTCCAACTGATAAACGGCGATTACATGGTGGCTTCGCGAATACCCCTCATAAAAGACGGCGTGGTAATCGGCGCCATCGGAAAAGTGCTTTTCAGGAACATTGAAGACCTTAACCTTCTTTATAAACAGATAAACCAGTTGCAGAAGCAGGTGGACCACTACAAAAAAGCCGGAGGGGTAAACCAGGCAAAATATTCGTTCAGGCATATAATAGGAAAGAGTGAAAAGCTCTCCGACGCCAGAACTATGGCGGAAAAAGCCTGCATGACCGACTCCAGCGTTATATTGACAGGTGAAAGCGGCACGGGAAAAGAACTTTTTGCCCATGCCATTCATCAGGAAAGCGCCAGAAGCCTGAAACCTTTTATAAAACTTAATTGTGCCGCTATTCCTGCTGAACTCCTCGAATCCGAGCTTTTCGGCTATGAGGAAGGCGCGTTTACCGGAGCTAAAAAAGGCGGAAAACCCGGAAAATTCGAGACGGCTGACAGCGGCACGCTTTTTCTTGACGAAATAGGCGATATGCCTCAGGGGATGCAGGCAAAACTTCTTCGTGTGCTTCAGGAAAAGGAAATTGAAAAAATTGGCTCCCAACATCCCGTAAAAGTGGATGTCAGGATTATAGCCGCGACAAACAGGAACCTTGTCGAAATGGTGGAAAAAGGCATTTTCAGGGCAGACCTTTATTATCGGCTTAACGTGATTTCCATCAGGATTCCTCCTCTGAGGGAACGTCCTGCCGACATAGATTTTCTGGTGCCTCATCTGCTTGATAAAATATGTTCCCGTCTGGGGAAATACGTGGAAATTCCCCCCGGAACTATGAGGGTGCTCAAGTCATATTCCTGGCCCGGCAACGTGCGTCAGCTTGAAAATGTGATTGAAAGGGCCGTGAACCTTGCGGAACGCGAAGCCGTAATAGTCCCGGAAGACCTTCCGGAAACCGTTACGGAAATTCATGACAGTCAGGTAAAACCCCTCAGGGAAACTCTGGAAATGGCGGAAAAAAATGCCATTCTCACAGCTCTCAATCTTTCAGGCGGGAAAAAGGCGAAAGCCGCCAGACTCCTGAAAATCAGCCGTTCAAATCTCTATGAGAGAATGAATAAATCCAATCTCTGATTATTGAACTCAATGTGTCCGTGAGACAATACATTATTTCATTGAAGCTTCAGTTTTCGTCCTGTTAGAAGGACACTTTTATGGTTTTGCTTATAAACTGTCCTTTATTAAGGACAGTTTTCTTTTTTTTAGGGATTGTCTGACTTCCGGCGCCTTAATTTTAACATCTTTACCATTAGTGGCTTGTGGATTTACTTTGGGTATTGGCAGGCTTATTGCTAAGGAGGTTTTCCGAATATTCAATTTTAGAAAAAAGGAAGGGAAAATATGCGGAAAGTAAAGTTCATGTCACCGGAAGAAGCTGTATCGTTGGTGGAAAGCGACAGCACCATAGCGACAGGCGGATTTGTAGGCTGCGCGCATCCTGAACTGCTGACCTCAAGCCTTGAAGAACGTTTTCTGAAGACCGGAGGACCGCGAAATCTTACGCTTGTATATGCCGCGGGGCAGGGCGACGGCAAGGGCAGGGGGCTTAATCATTTCGGACATGAAGGCCTTTTGAAACGCGTTATAGGCGGACATTGGAACCTCGCTCCGGCGATGGGCAAACTGGCGCTTGAAAACAAGATAGAAGCTTACAATTTTCCACAGGGCGTG
>MHBF01000209.1:0-8439 GCA_001803225.1 Lentisphaerae bacterium GWF2_44_16
CTTTGTTTGCAAAACTGACCCTGCTTCCCAACGCTAGAAGCTTGCCACCATTCGCAAGATATTTTTTCAAAGTATCAATCATTGCCTCACTCATGCCGATACCCATCTCTTCAGGAATTATCAGCAAATCATATTTTTTGAGATTTTCAGGTTTCAGCGCAAACTGCGAATCCAGAAGAATTTTGTCAACGGGAAAATATTTTTTCAGCCCTTCCATAAAATTGCCAAGCACCTGTTTATATTTTACTCCCGGCGCGGTCGGGTTTCCGAGAACAAACGGCATCGAAGAGGACAATATCGCGACATTGGCAATGTCTTCCGCGCCTATCCATTCCTTCTGAAGATTATTCCACTTCGTGACATTCTCCGGCCCGTGAAAAAGGTCCAGCACTTTCTGACCCCTGTTTATGTAACCTGTATAAATGTCCCCATAAGTTTTGGTAAAATTGGCATTTGCTTTATAAGCTTTTCTGTTTACCTCCGGGAAAAGCATTGACCTGTGTTCAAAAAAACTGATGGGTTTGCCGTGGAACGCCTTTGACTGGTTCAGGGGAAGATTTATGCCTTTGTAGCTTAGCGAAGTTT
The DNA here is from genome assembly GCA_001803225.1 of Lentisphaerae bacterium GWF2_44_16. Taxonomy (GTDB): domain Bacteria; phylum Verrucomicrobiota; class Lentisphaeria; order Victivallales; family GWF2-45-14; genus GWF2-44-16. The sequence continues at coordinate 586 of MHBF01000209.1, forward strand.
CTACAAACGCGTTCTTAAGAGTTTTGTAACCGCTTTTACCACTAACCCAGAAAGCATCGCAGATTTTTTCGAGTTCGACGGTATCGTAGCCCCAGTTGGCGGAATTGGAACCGAAGTTTTCAGGATCATAGAGGCAGAAAAATGTTTTCATTCCGTATTTGGCGGCTGTATCCCTAATGACTTTGCATATATTGTTCATAGTATCGGCCTTGTAGAGGTAAAAACGGGTGTCCCATTTATCCGCTTTCCTGCCGTCAGGCATCTTGTCGCCAGTATATTTCTCCTTAAAATTCTTTTCGCAGAAATCGGAAAATTCTTTTAATTCGCCGCTGTGTATATCCATAGTCTCAGCACAGTTGAATTCATGAAGCATTATGCCGTAAAGACTCTTATGTTTTGGTTTATATACTTTTCCGATTTCTTCAACAGCGTCCTGATAGAATTTAATCATTTCGGGAGAACGCAGTCCTTTTATTTCGGTACCTGGCAACTTATAGGCGGGAGTATAGGCTATCCATACTTTCAAATTGTTTTTGTCGGCTTCTGTAAGGGTTTCTTCCACCCAGTCCCGATTTTTGATTATTTTATCAACCCTCGCGTATTTAATTTTGCTCGGATAATAAAACGCCCCGCTTCTGCCCTGATTGGGAGAAAAACAGATATCGGTAAAACCTGCGTCCTTCACCGTTTTCATTATCATCTTAACAGGGTAATCTTCTCCATAACCTTTTTTCCATATATGATCAGGACTACCAGGACTTAACCATACCAAAATATCTTTTTCAACAGCACAAATACTTATAGCGGAAAACGTAAGTAACAAAACCAATACTGAAAACACCATTTTAAAACACTTCATCTGCTTCCTCCTTGTGTTATTTCTATTTTATTTCTAATCGCAGAAAACGGCATTTTTATAATACTGTTCATTTTCCCGTACATACCAGACAATATTTTCACCGAAAGTGGAAAAACCCATTTTTGAAGAAGCGCCGCTGGAGTCTTTTCTTATAAAGTTCATTTCTCCCTTATGCCGCCATGCAAGGTACGTTTCCTGGGAATAAGACATATACTCACGATTCGTTCTGGTGCCCAGAAGCGTAAATTCCGTGTAATTGTTATTGGGATTCCAAACTTCGCCTAGAATCATTACCTTGGAATTATGTTTGTAGTTTGTGTGAAGTCTTCCGTTTTCTTTATAATTCTGAGCGACATACTGGTTCATGGCATAACCCCGGGAAGCCGAATTTGCGCAATTGGAAGCCACAAGCTTTCCCGACGGGCAGTGAAACAAAGAGGAACTGCCTGTATAATTGCCGTTGCTATAGTATTTTACATAGTTCACGTATTCCTTTATTCTGGTATCCCAGCAATCTATTGCGGATGAATCCGAAGGGTATTCAGGAAGCCACGAATTATTGTCATTCGCATAATAATTCATGCCTAAATTCAACTGCTTCAGATTGCCAAGACAGCTTATCTGTTTGACTTTTTCCCTTGCGGAATTAAGGGCAGGAAGAAAAAGTGAAGCCAGTATCGCTATTACCGCTATCACGATGAGAAGCTCTAATAAAGTAAAGAAACTGGAAAATGATGTTTTCATCTCATGCCGTCTTCCTTATGATAAGTTTAGGTTTTACAAACGAGCATTTTTCACATTTTTTACCTTCAACGACTCTATGGAGCTTTTCAGCGCTTTTATAGCCCATCTCGGATTGAGGTATCCTGAAAGTCGTAATGTTATTTTCTGTTGTTTCCTTTGTATCAAAAAAACCAATCAGCGATATGTCTTCAGGGATGCGGAGGCCTCTTGTTTCAGCTAATTTTACAATGGCGGCGGCTTCATACTGATTTGTCGTTATGATACTGTCAACAGCATTGAAATCCACAATTTCAGAAAGAGCGGCGTCTGACTTTCCCGGGCTATACCTCAAGTCTTCATGGTATATAAAAGAACGTTGTTTAAGGGAGAATTTCCCGGTTTCCGCTTTGTATCCCTCCATAATATGCCAGGGGTGGATATCCGGGGACATTGTGTAACAACTCGCAAAAGCTATTTTTCTTTTTCCCTTACCATACAGATAATTAACCGCCTCTTTTCCGGCATTATAAAAATCCGCGTTCACACAGTAATATTTTTCTCTCATCTCCGGAGCATGTAGGTTTATGGATACCGTTGGAATACCCGAGGCTTTGATTTCGGAAAGAATATTATACGCCGATTCCTGCGGTGTCACTACAATCATTCCTGAAATGTGCAGGGAATTAAGGCTCCAAGCGTCGAACTTACGTATTCCTTTGTGAAGGATTTTTAAACTGAATTCATTGTCATGGCAATATTTTTCAATACCCGTAAGTATTTCATAATGCGACGGACTTGTCAGCGGCGATATTTGAATATTCTCACCCAATGCGGACATGAATATACCCATAGTCCCGGCCTCCGCTTTGAAATTCACCGGAGCTACAAACGTGCCTTTACCCGGAAACCTTACAATCAAACCCTCCTCCGTAAGTTTGACCATGGCTTTCTGCATTGTTACGAGGCTGACGCCATATCTTTCAGCAAGCTGATTAACGGGCAGCATTCTTTCATCCGGCCTGATTTTACCTTCAAGTATCTCGTTTCTAAGGTAATCGGCTATCTGCTCGTTTATCGGCTTGAAGTACTTTTCCTTATACTGTTCCGTAATCTCATTCATAATGATATTATCATGTTATTGCGTTTAATATAATAAGTATATAATAACTTTGATTTTTATGCAATAGGTCTTTGAAAAAAAATGGAGATTATTTGTTGAAAACTTACGGTAAGGCTATTTCTTTTGAACGCGTTCGAGTTCTTCCATGTACTGGTAATATCTGAGTATTATAGTGTTCACATAACTGATAACGATGGGAGAAGCGCAGTAGCCGTAACGGGCTTTTTTTGAATATTCGGGTTTTGACAGCAGGGATAGTGCTTTTTCGACATTGGCATGCCATTTATCGGGGTCAAGCTGCATATCGATTGCAAGGCGTCTTGCGTCAAGCAGATGCCCGTAGCCGCCGTTGTAGCTGGCAAGAGTGAAACAGAGTTTATCGCGGGGCGCGATATTGACATCAAGCTTCGTCCTTATCGAGTGCATATATTTAAGACCGGCCTGGATATTCTCGTCCGGCGAAAAAGCATTTTTACAGCCCATCATGGAGGCGGTTGCCGGCATAAGCTGCATAAGTCCCATGCCGCCATCCCAGGCTTTTATATTAGGATTGAACTGGCTTTCCTGGTAAATCTGCGAAGCTACAAGGCACCAGTGAAAATCATAAACGCGTGAATATCTCTTGATGATATTATCAAAAGGCGTTATGGCAAAGCCGGCATTGTCACTGAAAACAGGTTTTGTCTTGACGGCAGTCTTCACACTTTTGAAATATTTATTGTAGAGAACATTCAGAAAACTCTTTTTATATTCCTTTTTGAAAAAGTCATCCACAGCCTGCTTCAGCTTCACGTCTTCCGACCTTAGGACCCAGGCGTATTTATCAGGGGCCCCGACATCGAAATTTCCCTTTATTCCGGAATTATGGAGGAGTTCGGCGTTAAGTATATTGTCATCAGCCACGGTAAGGTCGTATTTTCCCTCGCTTACGCCCTGAATAATTTCGTAGGTTTCGACTTCGTCGGGAGCGGCGATGAGCTTGAAGTTCATTCCGTCATCACGCAGTTTCTTCATAGTTTCCCAGTAACTGCTGTTTTTCCTTACAACAACTGTACGGCCGTTCAGGTCTTTCAGCGAATTGAGTGTCTTGTCTTTTTTTCCCGAAACGACTTTTTGGGAAACCTCCATGTAGGGCTGGGAAAAGCTGATGCCCTTTATCGCCTTGCGCTTTTCTGTAACCGTCATTGAAGCGGCTACAATGTCACCCTTGCCCTCCAGAAGCCATGGAATAAGATCGCTCCACTTCGGGGGAACAATTATGACAATCTGTAACCCGTTTCTTTTTGCGAATTCTTTGACTACTTCATATTCAAAGCCCATCAGAATTCCGCGGTGAATGAAATAGCATGAAGGGTTATTTCTGGTAAGGACCCTGAGGAGGCCGAATTTTTTTATTGCCGGCAGATCGCCCTTGAAGTTTTTTCTCCTATATTGGGGCAGTTCGCTTTTGAGAAAAGCGTCAAGAATTTTCAGGAGGCTGGGCGAATTTGGGCGGACGGCCCAGGCTATATCACGCTTTTCGGGAAACTCATAGACTGTTTTTATGCTGGAAGTATATCCGTGAAAAGCGTCAATGTAATTGCTGTCGGCGACAGTAAACTCGATTTTGCGCAAGGCTACCCTTCTTAAAAGCTCCTCGGTATCAATCCCCTCAGGAGCGTTAAGCACTCTCATTGACGGTATTTTTGCCGCGAGAGCATCAAGATTTTCCTTGTAGCAAGTGCCTTTTTCTATGATTATATTTTTACAGACGAGGTCGGCAAGTTTCTTCACTGACGTATTTTGTGAATACGTTACAATCTGCTCCGTGACGGACGCTATCGGAAGGGTGAAGGCAAGTTCCTTTTTACGTTTTTCCGTGACCGTGATATTTGCGGCGATGATATCGCCTCTGCCGTCAAAAAGCGCCGGGACGAGGTCTTCAAATTTATCCATATATACTATTACCAGATTCACCTTCAGGCGTCTGGCCAGATTGGAAAGCAGGGCGTATTCATAAGCTTCCGGAGTTATGTTTACGGGCAGGTTGCTCAATACAGACTCGCGGGTCATAAGGACCCTCAGGCTTTTTGTGTCAAGAATGTCCTTCAAATCCCTTCTGAAAACGCGTTTGCCGGAAACAGGAGAAGTCTTGTCCAAACTTTCTTTTTCAATGCTTTTGATTATTTCATCTATCTGCCGGTCAAGGTCTTCCCGGGTGTCGGCTACCGCAAGCTTGTTTTCCTTGGCCTTTCCGCAAAACGGCAGAAGAAAAACAAAAAGAAGCAATATTAAAAAAACTCTTAAATTTCTCATACTTTAAAACAATCAAACCTTAACTTTTACTTATCAATACAACATCTCGCGAATTATTCAAAAGCAATCACTGATTTTTTCTCAGTGAAGATGCTCTGACCACAAGCCGCGGCTGAATAACCTTTTCTTCCATAATCTCTTCCGCGCCCGCCTCTATCTTTCTGAAAAGCATTTTGAGAAGCTCGGAAACAATCTCTTCCCGCGGCAGATTAACGGTAGTAAGCGGGACCCCGGCATATGCCGAAGACATGATATCGTCCACTCCGGCCACGGCTATGTCCTCAGGGACCTTGAACCCCATGTCCAGTATGGCCCTCAGCGCTCCGGTCGCCCTTACATCATTGAAACATACCACGGCATCCGGGATGTTCTTCTGCGAAAAAAGTTCCTTCGCAACATTATAAGCGTTGGAATAATGTCCGGGACATTCCTTTGTCAGTTCTTCGCGGAATTTCACATTGTTTTCGGCCAGGGCTTCAATGTAGCCGCTGTACCTGCCGCTAGGAATTGACGGTTTGCCTATGAAAGCTATTTTCCGGCATCCCTGTTGTATCAGATGCCTGGTAAGTATTTTACCGGCTTTAACCATATCGACCCTGACAGAATCCGTCGCAAAAGTGTATTCGTAATATATAATCGGTGTTCTGCTGTTTCTGATTTTATTTATCTCATCCAGGGAAATATCAAGGCTCATGGATATTATGCCGTCAACCCTGCGGCAGAGCAGCGTATCAACGACATGCGAAGTGCCTATGCTCACCGAAGGCAGGCAGAGAGCGATATAATCCATGCTTCTTATCTGCCTGTGAAGCTCTTGAACAAGTTCAGAATAAAAGACATCCGATATATCCGAAACTATCACTCCTATACAGCGGGTTTTCCCCAGCGCCAGAGACTGCGCCGAAAAATTAGGCCGGTAATCCGTAAGCTCTGCCAAATGCTTTACCCTATCACGGGTTTTAGGGCTTACTTTTTCATTGTCCCTCAAGGCCAGAGACACCGTCGCCTCCGAAACCCCGAGAATATCCGCTATTTCTTTCTGTGTCATAATTATATCATCTGTTTAAATCACATTAATTTAAAAAAGTAAAATATCTTCCCCGAGCTCTATTTTCAATCTTTTTAAAGCTTATCTATTGACTTTTTATTTAAAGCGCTTTAAAATATATAAAATACAGCCATACAAAGGAGTTTAAAATATGCTTTTACAGTCTTGGATATCATCATCGCTCAAACGGATTTACCCCTCCAATATATTTCCAAAAAGTAAAGCGTTTGAAATTGAAGGCGCGCTCAACGAAAAAATGAGTTTTCAGGTATCTGTCCGCTTTGAGAATGACGATAACGTAAACAAGATAAAAGTTATTGCTGAAGGCCCATCCGCTTGGAATATACGCGTGCGAAGGGTCGGCTATGTCCCGGTAGCTCACCAGAATACTCCAATACTTCAGGACGGAAAACATAACGAGGGCCTTGGGCATATCCCCGGCTGCGTTCCTGACCCTCTTTTTGATGAAGACAGCGCCGCCATGCCTTGCGGCGAAACAAATTCCTTTTGGATATCATTAAAACCCCACGCAAAAGCGGCACCCGGAAATTATTCAATCAAAATAACTGTTCTGTCAGAAAAGACCGGAGAAAAAAACACTCATTCAGTAAAAGTGAAACTGCATGACATTGTCATCGGCAAGAGAAAAAACTTCCCTGTAACGCACTGGTTTTACATGGATGCCCTCATTGACTGGTACAAGACAGATTACATTGATGAGAGACTTTGGAAACTTCTCGGCGCGTATTTCAGAAATATCGCGGAACACGGACAGGATACGATTTATGTTCCTGTGTTCACCCCTCCCCTCGACGGGGTCAAGCGCCCAAGCCAGCTTCTTCACGTTACTAAAAAGGCGCGGGACAAATACAGCTTTGACTGGAGCGACGTTAAAAAATATATCGGACTCGCTAAAAAATCGGGACTCGAATTTTTTGAATGGTCTCATCTCTTCACGCAATGGGGCGCGGCGAACGCGATAAGGATTTACGAGGGACAGGGCAAGGACGGGAAGCTCCTATGGAAACCCGAACTCGAAGCGACATCAAAAACTTACCGCCTCTTTCTTACCCAGTTTCTGAATGAACTCCATAACTTTGTAAAGACTGAAAAAATATCGGACAAGTCATTTTTTCATCTTTCCGATGAACCTCACGGGGACGAACACAAGGCAAACTATCAGAAAGCCCGGAATATGCTCAATGAAATCGCGCCGTGGATGAAAGTAATGGACGCGCTTTCGGGCATAGAATTCGCCCGCGAAAAACTCACGGATATGCCCGTTCCCACAATAAGGGCCGCACTGGATTTTCTGAAAGAGAATATTCCATGCTGGTGTTACTACTGCTGCGGGCCGCGGGGGAAATTCCTCAATCATCTCATGGACACGCCATTAGCCAAAATCGCGATGCACGGAATGCTCTTTTACAGATGGCCTTTCCAAGGCTTCCTGCACTGGGGATACAACTACTGGTACCGCTCTCAGACAACGGAGCTTATAAACCCCTTTACTGTGCAGGACGGGCTTGCTTATGAAAGAGGCTGGGCTTACGGCGATACCTTTCTGGTATATCCGGGCGCGGAAGGCCCGGTTGATTCAATCCGCTGGGAAATTTTCGGCGAAAGCATGCAGGACTACGCTCTATTACAAACTCTTGGCATCGACCGCAACGACAAAATGCTGTCCCAGTTGAAAGCCTTCGATGATTTCCCTCTCACAGAAGACTGGCGGCGCAATCTGAAATCAAGACTTTATAAGCGGCATTGAGAATTTGACGTTTTCTTCGGTGTATATCGTATCAATTGTTT
>MHBF01000209.1:8493-8947 GCA_001803225.1 Lentisphaerae bacterium GWF2_44_16
GCGGCATTGAGAATTTGACGTTTTCTTCGGTGTATATCGTATCAATTGTTTCAGTCCAGCCCTTGGCTTCGAGGAATTCTATCAGTTCTTCCACGAGGCATTCGGGAGCGGAAGCACCCGCCGATATGCCAGTGTTCTCTGAACCCGCCAGCATTTCGGGAGTGATTTCAGAGGCGTTGTTTATGAGATAGGAACGTATGCCCAGCTTTTCAGCGGTTTCTTTCAACCTGTTCGAATTTGAACTTTTCGGGGAGCCGATTATGAAAACAGTGTCGCATTTTTCAGCAAGCATTTTCACGGCGTTCTGTCTGTTCTGCGTGGCGTAACAGATATCGCCGCCGCCATCTATTCCCGGATATTTTTTCTTTAACGCTTCAATAATTTCCCCGGTATCGTCAAGGCTCAGGGTTGTTTGAGTAAGATAGGCGCAGTTTTCTATATCCTGCTTTATTTT